>CAZFXX010000531.1:0-1501 GCA_964522985.1 uncultured Desulfobacteraceae bacterium | reverse complement strand
AATATGCCAGATGATGAAACAATAACTGCATGGTGTTCAGATTTGACGGAAAATTTAACCGGAATTGTTGGATTAGTAGAAGTACCAGGAGAACCGATTCTTTTTAATATCCAATCTGGGTACAACAGCAATGCTGTTTACGATTTGGTTAGAGACGGTCAACTGGTGCCTGTTGCTGTACAAAGTGCATATCAGCTATTTTACAATTTAGCATTGCTGCCTGGCTGGCAAAAATGGAAACCTACGTATCGGTATGGGATTTTATCTAATTTAATAGTAGATGTCGGGGATGTCACTTTAGACTCTGCTATCTCTTTACAACAAGATCTTAATGTGAATCAGCAAACGAGTCTATCAAATGTCGATATAGAATATATGGATTGCAACGGAGCCGCATTTGAAAATGGGGATCATGTTATAGTAAAATTTGAAAATCAAGATTTTTCACAACCTAAAATAATTGGATTTAAAGATCATCCAAAACCTTGTTCGGGATGGTTAAAAGTAACGATTAAAAGTGGTATAAGTTATGGGCCTGGAGCAGCATGGCAAGTTAGATTAACACAGCCAATTGCAACCGTGATAGATGGTGGGGTTGATAAAGGGAATTATACTGAAGAATATCGTGTTGTATGGGAGGGTGTGCTTGATTCGGCGGGTGCAGTTGAACTAAAAATAGATGATTATGATTATGAGATTGATGAAAATTATGCAGTGCATGTTTGGATAAAACAAGATGGACAATTCCAAGTTTTTTCTCAAGATTGGCTTGGGCTTAGTCCTGAATATGCTGTAAACGAATATTTACAGTGGCTTAATACAGCTTTATGGGCAGGCCAACCATGGCTATTCGATCGAATATGGGGCGTTAGAAAAGAATCTGATATAAAAGATTATCCAAATAGTAGTTTTTTAAACGGGGATGGCGATACAGTAAACGGACGTGTTGCTGATTTTGATAGTCCATTGCATATCGCAAGTACAAGAACTATAGATTGTTCTTCTACTTTAACATGTGCCGGTAGCACAAGTCCGATTTGCGAAAGAATCTACCCTCCTCCATTTGCAACAGGGTCGGATTTGTATTTACAAGAAGCAAATTTGAATCCCTATCAATATCCACAGAGTAATGCGACCACCTTTTATAGGTGTACAGAACAACCTGGTCCAAGTTATAATTGCTATGATAATATGGTACCAGCAGGCACATGGCCAACAGTTTTAGCTTATGTATATAATGCTTTTTCTAACCCAGGAACTTTTACTCAAACTGACCATTATCCTGGGCCTTGTATCATGGTCGATAGAAACGGGTTAAATCCTTCATATCAAGATGGGGATCGTTCCGCGGAAGCTTGGACTCCGTATGAGTGCCTTCATATGGTTGTAGGTGGTCATTGTAATGGAGAGAAAGTTGGTGATTGTGGTATTGCAATTATTGAGAATTCAGACGTTCTAACTTTTACATCTGCTGAGGTTTATTAAAAATAAAACAAAGGAG
>CAZFXX010000530.1:0-1502 GCA_964522985.1 uncultured Desulfobacteraceae bacterium | reverse complement strand
TTAAAATTTCCGTGGGCCGGTTGTCACATCGATGTCGCAATCATCTTGATCTTTCTCTGGGGCGAGATCGGCTGGTCGCCAACTTGAAACAGACGGCAAGCAGGCGTAACATGCTGGCAGACAAGGTCGACATAAAAGAGTTGTGGGAGATACTGAATACAGAGCAGGAATGGATAGATCTGGATACGATGACTGAATTCTGTTTTTCGGAAAAACGCGACTGTGACCACGAGGCAGCGGTTGTGCGGGCATTTTTCAAGGACAGACTTTACTTTAAATTTAATACGAATTGTTTTTTCCCCAATTCTCAGGAACATCTTGAGCACCTTTTCTCCCGGATTAAGGAGGCGGAGAGAAGAAAAAAAATGATTGAGGACGGAGGCACATGGCTAAAGCAGGTCCGGGATCAGGAGCACCCGGTTTTTTTTGCCGACCGGTCGGAACTGATTGATATTCTAAAATCTTATTACCTGTTTGAAAAGGAAAGTAAGGATTATACGATTGCCAGATCGATCCTGGCTTTTGCCGAAATTGAAGACACAGAGGGGATTTTTGATATTTTCGTAAAGCTGGGTATATGGGGTACAAATGAAAATATCGATCTTTACCGTTATGAGATTTCAACCGTCTTTCCCGATGAAATTGAGGCTTCGGCCATAAAATATGCCGCCTTATCTGAAAATCGTATTGGAAAAAAGGGACGCCGTGATTTAACCCATCTGTCCCTGATGACCATAGATGGTCAGTCCACACTCGACTTTGATGATGCATTGAGCATTGAGGAGACAGACGATTGTTTGGTTGTCGGTGTCCACATCGCAGATGTGGCCGAATTTGTAAAAAAGGGGGGGCGTCTCGATCAGGAAGCTTTAATTCGCGGCAGTTCCATATATATGGCGGATCAAAAAATTCCCATGCTGCCTGCCGGTTTTGCCGAAGGTTTGTGCAGTTTACGGGCCGGTGAAATCAGGCCGGCTATCAGCACCATGATCCGTTTGAAAACCACCGGGGAAATAATTGATTTTGAGGTTATCCCGAGTTTGATTCGTGTTGCTCATCAGAGAACCTATTATGATGTTAATCAAGTGGCGGAACAAGATCCGACGATTATGAAATTGTACGATATTGCGAAAAAATTTCGTAAAAAAAGATTGGCGGACGGGGCCGTTCAGATTACCTTGCCGGAGGTTAACACCTGGCTTAATGAAAAGGGTGAACTGGCGGTGAGCTGGACGAACAGAGAAGGCCCAGGCCGAATGCTGGTTGCTGAGTTAATGATATTGGCCAATTGGTTGATGGCCAGTTTTTTGGTCAAAAGGCAGATGCCGGCAATTTTTCGCTCCCAGGCCGGCCCGCGGGAGCGCCTTTACAAGGAGGATGGCGGCACTCTGTTTCAGAACTGGATGCAGCGCAGACATTTAAGCCGCTTCATGTTGGGATGTAAGCCGGAACGTCACTGCGGGCTTGGCTTGAATGTTTATTTGACCGCCACATCGCCCATC
>CAZFXX010000529.1:0-1502 GCA_964522985.1 uncultured Desulfobacteraceae bacterium | reverse complement strand
TTTTTTCTGGAAAATATCATGCTGTACATTGAGCTTACGCTTCAAGGCCTTATTAATGGCTGCATGTATGCCGCCATTGCTGTGGGCCTGACCCTGGTTTACAGTTTTTTGCGCATTCTTCACATTGCCCACGCCGGGTTGTTCGCCCTGGGCGGCTATATCGGTCTTTTGCTGACCAATGCTTCCGGCAGCCTGATTCTGGCAACACCGCTTGCCGCTGCATCTGTGGGCGTGCTCGGCATGGCCATTTATCGGCTGTGCTATCAGCCCATTTTAGACTGTCTCCCCTATGTGGCCCTGATTGCCTCCATCGGCCTGTTCATTGCCATGGAGGAAATGTTCCGCTTAATCTTCGGGCCATATGGGCTCTCATACACCCAGCCCACTTTGCAGACCACTTACACCATTGCCGGCATGACCATCCGGGCCGTTGAAATCGTCATCGTCATCGGCAGCGTGCTGATGCTGGGTATCGCCCGGAAAACAAGAATGGGTATCGCCTGGAGAGCGACGGTGGATGATCCGCAAATGGCTGAAAGCTTCGGTATCAGTGTTTTAAATGTCCGGTATCTGAATTTTTTTATCGGTTCGGCCCTGGCAGGGGTGGCAGGCGTTTTTGTTTCCCTGCTGTCGAACCTGGTGGAACCGACCATGGGAGGTGTGCCCAGCTATAAAGCCCTGGATATTATCGTGCTCGGCGGTCTCGGCAATGTGGCGGGGACCCTGTTTGCGTCCCTTCTACTGGGGGTCACCGAAGCATTCGGCACGATTTACATCGGTAAGTTTATGGATCGTGATGCCATTGCCTTTGCCTTTATGATCATTGTATTGATGGTCAGGCCCCAGGGCCTTTTCTCAAGGAAGTAATTTATGGGTATTTATGAACTCAGCCTGGGCTTGATGCCCAAGGCCATTGATATCTGCTACAGTGTCATCACCGACCTTAAAATGCGCGGCATGACCATCGTACTGGTGGAGCAGTCCACAAGCCGGGCACTGGAAGTGGCGGACAGCGTCTCGGTTCTGGAGAGTGGAAAAATGGTCTGGCAGGGGACCCCTGATGAGGCCAGAGGGTGTCCAGCGAGATGATTGATACCTGTCTGGGTTGACCCATGCAATGGCATGAGTTTATTTTTGAATGCAATTTCTTTATCCGGTTTTATAAAAAAGGGAACACCGACCAGTTGGTTGATCCAAAGAAGATTCAGTTGACAAATTTTGGGTAATCATAAATAGTTGTCGATGATAAAAAAATAAAATTATCATGGATTTTTCGGTGGGCCACAGGATGGCTTCACATATTTCAATTGACGCAGTAGCCGTTTTGATAAAAATGAAAAATTATTACAATACATTATAACCTTTCGATCTATTTATATTATCCATGTTTGGGAAAAAAACCACACCATCTGAAAATATTTTGATCCTGGGTCTCGGCGGGGTTGGATATTATCTGGCAAAACGACTGGTCCATGAAGGATATGCCATTACCGTCATCGAAC
>CAZFXX010000528.1:0-1506 GCA_964522985.1 uncultured Desulfobacteraceae bacterium | reverse complement strand
TAGATATATAATTTCTCCATGGACAATCACCTTTTCACCGGGATGGACAATTCCGGTAAATTCAATTTCATCAGCAAATGCAAAAAGGGTTGTCATCTGTTTTAACTCCTCAACTGGCACGCCCTGATGTAAAAGCTGATAAATCCCCATGGCAACCACGCCGGTCTGTGCCATGGTTTCAATCAGGATAACGCCCGGCGTAATCGGATTTTCCGGAAAATGCCCTGAGTAAAAGTATTCATCATCCCGGAATCGATAAACAGCGGTAATGTTCTTTGCGTCTACATTTAAAATATTATCGATAAAGCGAAAAGGGGGCTGATGGGGAATCAAGCCGAGAACCCGGGCAATGATGTTTTTGTCAGCCACTGTACATCCCTCCGTTTACATGAACAACGCTGCCATTGATATATCCTCCCTGATCGGCAAGAAAGGCCACAACGTCGGCAACCTCTTCCGGTTTGCCCATACGGCCCAGGGGAATCTCTTTCAAAATGTTTTGTTGAATTTCTTCAGTAAGTAAAGAAGTCATATCCGTATCGATAAAGCCGGGGGCCACGGAGTTGACAAGGATATTCCTGCCCCACAATTCTTTTGCCAAGGATTTTGTCATGGCATCAAGGGCTGCTTTTTCCATAGTATATGGTATTTGACCGGCATTACCCGTATGACCGACAACGCTTGAGATGTTGATGATTCGTCCCGAAGACCGGCGGAGCATAAAAACGCGTAATATTCTTTTGGTAAGATACCAGACGCCTCTTAAGATTGACCGCTGGGCATCAAACCCCTCAATTTTCATGGTAGTAATAGAGTCATTGACGCACATCCCGGCATTGTTGATAAGGACATCCACCCGGCCCGCTTCATCTTTGATTTGCCGGACCATGCTTTCCACCTGGTCCGGGTCCGTCAAATCCGCCTGTAAAAGGAACCCTTCTCCTTTAATATCTGAGAGGACATTTTCTGCAGATTGGTTGCTGTTTTTGAAATGAATGCCAACATGAAACCCTTTTTTCGAAAGTGCTCTGCAACAGGAAGCACCGATCCCCTTCCCCCCACCGGTAACAATGGCAACCGGTTTGTCTCCAATTCCAGATAGTTCCTTCTGGTTATTTTTTTCACCCGTCATGTTTTTTATCCTGTTATTTTATGCCGGAGTAACCCCGCCCAATGAATTTTGCGAATGATTGGGATAGTCTTTGTAAGTAATACCTTTAAAAATGCCTGTTCTGGCTCTTTTGACGGTTGTAATGTTCTCATCATCAATAAAAACGTTTGCGTCAGCAATCACAATGCTTGACCCCGCCTGTTTCAAATTTCGGAATCGAACAATATCCACTTCAAATCGAGCGACCTTATTGTGGGGACGGATCTGGCCGTTAAATACAACTTCCTCACACCCCAACGCCCTTCCTGCTCCCAGGGCACCACACCAGACGCAATAAAATCCCATTAACTGCCATATTGCATCAACGCAAAGGCATCCGGGTTGAACCGGATCAC
>CAZFXX010000527.1:0-1518 GCA_964522985.1 uncultured Desulfobacteraceae bacterium | reverse complement strand
GGTAATGGACAATGATATGATCGCCCTTTTCAAGAAGAACATTCATGGTGTTGAATATCGCTTCTTCGGCCCCGGAATGGACCAGTATCTGTTCCGGTGAAATATTCGAGTAAAGGGCTGCGATCTGTTCCGTCAGTGCCGGAGCGCCTGCTGACTCGGTATAGCCCAGCCATAATTTTTTGAATCTATCCAGGGCACCCGGCTCCGTGGCCAGCAGATCGCCTGTGGACATGGACTGGCAATCGGAGGCGCACAACAGATAGGGTGCGTTGAATTCATATTTTGCAAAATATCTTTCCAGTTGAAATGTTTGGATCTGCATAATCGGTCTCCTTTAAGGAGCGCGGGAAATAATAAGCAGGACGGGCTGTGCCCATCCTGCGATCTGAACGGTTACCTGAAACGGCTGAACCCTCTGACAGGATTGGAACCGATTTTTTCACTTTTTTAAAAAACGTGAGTTCTCCGGGTGACCGGAAATAATGATCCGTCTCAACCTTGCGGCAAACCAGGCAATGGAAAACAGATAAACCGGCAGGTAAAGCCACCATGCAAAAGGGTTGGGAATCCCTGTTCTTTCGATATCGCCGGGGAGTTGAAGAATATTTCGCCAGTCCCAGCAAAATGCCACGATCATGATTAAACCACAGCTCAACTCAACAACCATGTCGTACCATCGCCAGTGGATATCATACCCTTTGGCATCATAATAAACAATAAGCGCGCCTGCCGACGCCATGGCAAGCGCAATCAATATCGGTGTGATTACCGGGCCCACCCAGGGCAGCGGCACATAAAACAAAAGATCCCATGTCATGACGCTTTCCGGCCAGCCCACCATAATATAGAGCCAGATGTAATAAAAGATATCCCATATTCCAAAGGCAATCATAAAAAAGCAGAATTTCTGGAATTTGTCTTTTCCGGCCAGCCCGCCTGCGGCCGCCAGCATGGTTATCGTGGCAATTTCACGGATAAACTCGATTCGGATCAAAGGATCGATAACGTGTTTACCGTTTTCCCATTTGACGATCAGGGGGAAGCTGAAACTCCCGTGAAAGTAAATCTCTCGAAGATACACCACAACAGCCCCTTCAACCCATGCAAAGGCAATGGCAAAAATTACCACCAAGACCCAATTCCCAGGGGCGTGTTCAGATTTTTTTTCGAATTTTTGCATTTATTTTACCTCGAAAAACCGGGTCCTTTGGGCCAGGGCAGCGATATCGGCTGTCACATATTAAAATTTACTGCATTATCGGTCGCCGTCGTATTACCATACTGCTTTCTCCGCCAGGCCTTGTGCAATTTAATATGTGACAAGCTATAGACGGCCCTGCCTTGGTGTTTTGTGGATAGAATTACAAATCTCAAACCCCAAGTAAAAAATCTCTTACATTCACATGCCTTATTCCTTTGAATGTTTTGCCCTTTATTTCATCCATGGAGACCACGAATTTAGGAAAATTGTCCTTGATTTCCAGAAGATTGCCGAATTCTCGGTCATGAACCGCCTGA
>CAZFXX010000526.1:0-1564 GCA_964522985.1 uncultured Desulfobacteraceae bacterium | reverse complement strand
TATAGTCCGCTATGCGAAGTAGCATTTGACGCAGTAGGTGCGGTGAAATTGGAAATCGCTCAATTTATTCTCCTTTCCTCCTTGAAGCCCTTCTCGTGATCTGTTATTTTGTCAGTTAAAATCTATACAACCCTGTCACCAAACCTTATTGAAAGGAAAACAAATGACAGCAAAATCCATTTCATGCTTTAAATTCTGCCTGCTGATGTTCACCGCCCTATCCATTCTTCCGGCAATCACCCTTGCCAAACCGATATCCGCCATCATTTACCCCAATGATGCGAAAATAACCGAATATCATACTACAGACGTCCAGTCAGACGGTGATCGCCTGACAGCGCAATTCTTTCTGCCCATCCATGCAAAAACAGAAACCCTGTCGGTAAATACAAACCCTGGGCCTGATTTGCGGATCACTTCGGTCACTATTGAAGAAAAAATGATGCCGGTTGCAGACCAGGTTGAAAAACTAAAAAATCAGTTAAAAGACTTAAACCAAAAAAAATCGGAATTTGAAACCCGAATCAAGGCAAATACTGCCTATATTACCTTCTGGCAAACCCAGACAAAAAACCAGCCGGAAAAAATTGAAAACATTGCATCCGTGGAAAAACTGGGCAATGCCATCAAAACAGGCGTCACAATCGCCTATGACGAGATATACCAGCACAAGCAATCCCTTGAAGATCTGGCCGGAAAAATTCAGGAAATCCAAAAACAGCTTGATGACCTGACCGGAGCAGCTAAAAAACGCTGGCAGGTAAATGTCTATCTGGTCGGCAAGCCTCAGCCTAAAATTGAACTGACATTTTCCTATCACATCAGAAAC
Source organism: uncultured Desulfobacteraceae bacterium (assembly GCA_964522985.1). Classification (GTDB taxonomy): domain Bacteria; phylum Desulfobacterota; class Desulfobacteria; order Desulfobacterales; family 4572-123; genus 4572-123. Next base: position 735 of record CAZFXX010000526.1, on the reverse strand, counting down.
TGCAGTTGGCGGCCAACGTATACGATCAATGCACTGCCCGCCAAATCAAAGGCCGAACTCAACTGGTATGCCCAGATCAATCAGAATACCGGTATCGACTGGGAAGGCCTTGAGCTGAAAATTGCCACAGCCCAGGTTGTTACCCGTCCGGAACCGCCTTTTTTACGAGACTGGGTTATTCAGCCCAGAAAGCCCATTGAATATTCCAAGACAAGGCATAAAGGTGTCATGGCAGAAGACGCCCTGATGTCAATGGCGCCTCAAATAAGTGCAAATATGGCAGCAGGCGCAACGCCGCCGGTACCACAACAGGAAGCCGGGTATGCGTTTGACACCTATGATCTGGGCAAATGCTCCATTAAAGCCGGGGAGTCACGACGTTATACCATTCGAAAAATGGAATTAAACACTGACTTTAAATACATGATCCGGCCCCATGCGACCCCACAGGCGTTTTTATTTGCACAAATAGATGTCAAAAAAGAGGACTTTATCAAGCTCCCCAAAGGCAACGCCACTTTTCTGGTGGATTCCGCGTTTATTGCCAATCGTTTGTTTGCGATGCATGACAGGGAACAAAAACTCTTCTTCGGATCTGACCCGCAAGTGGATGTGAAGCTCACCACTTTGGAAAAAAAGTCCGATGAAACCGGATTTTTGATCGGCAAAAAAAAATACCAGTGGGGGTGGAAAGTATCGGTGAACAATTTAAAGGCGCATAAAATTGCTGTTCTC
>CAZFXX010000525.1:0-1572 GCA_964522985.1 uncultured Desulfobacteraceae bacterium | reverse complement strand
CCTCTTTTATTTTACCAAAATCCCATTCTTCCTCAGATAGAGAAATTTTGGGTTGCGATGGAGTTGTATTCTGAATATTAGTAAATACAAAAAAACCTATTATTACAATTAATAAAATAATTAAAACAAAAATAAATTTATTACGAAACATGATTTACTCCTTTGTTATATATTAGTTAATTAACCAATTGACTGATTTGCCAATTCTCCAATTGACCGATTAGCCCATTGATTTATGGCTTCTATTCTTTATTCTTTGTTCTTTTCTTTGTTCTGGATTCTGATTCCTGGTTCCTGAATTCTATTTTCTTAACCAATTTGATAATTCACTAATTAACAAATTAACGAATTAATTAATTAATTATTCCACAAAATAAGCTTGCAATATTTCTTTGGTTGGGCTATTTGGTCTCTGAACATATACCACCACATGTATATTATTCATATTTTTTACATTATTCAGTGATTCAGAAGAAAGAGTAAATTCCTGTTTGTCTCCGGGATTAAAAATAAGAATCTCTTCTGAAGATATAATGTCGCGAACAACGTGGTTTACATTCTTAGTAGTTGAAGCCAAATATACCGAATCTTCATAAATCATTGCCCCAACAACTAAATTAGTCAGGTTTTCAGAACTAATATTCTCAATACTAATATTAATGCTAACAATAAGGTTGGTAGTATCAACATTGGAAGATGCAGAGATATCTACTTTAGGTACTTTAGCTAATTCCTTATCGATTGCCGATTTATAATTATTATAACTACTCTCACTAGAATGAACACTCTGATTCAAACCATTAAAATAAGTATCAGGTGTATGACGAGAGGTACCAAGAGAGTCAGTATACCACTTAAACCTATCTATAGTTTCAGTAGTAGCCCAACCTGTATATTCCTCATAATCCCAACCATATTCTTCTAAGACTACTAATTTATCGAATCCATATTGCTCTAATAATTGAGTCATATAATTCTTAGCTGCTGGGCAATTTGAACAGGTTGGAGCAACAAACAGTTCTACCATTACTACCCGCTGATTTTCTTGCGAATGAGGTATAAGTTGGAAATCCAATTCTGTAGTCTCGTTTTCTATAATTTCAACGGTTTTAGTCTGACTAGAATAATCCTCAATAATAGCGGTAACTTCTCTTTCACCTACAGGAACTTCATTTAAAATATAACTTCCTGAAGCATTAGAGGTAGTGGTAACATTCCCTGTACTAATTGATACTCCTACTAAAGGCTCACCGCTTTGGTTATCGGTAACTACACCTTCGACACTGCCGGTTGATACAGGAGGAGGAGTGCAACCACCTCCTAAAAATAGCAAAAAACTAATCCCAATAACAACAACTGATAAGCGAAATACTATTCTAAATAACTTTCCCTTCATAAATAAAGTTTCTCCTTTAAACTTAATATGTAAACATATTAGTTATTACTTGTTAATACCCGGGTGGGGGGTCACATACTCCCCCATTGCAACCATCATCCGCTTTTTTTTCTTTTTTTTCGGATTCTTTTTTTTCTGCCCCCAGAAAATAGCTCATATATTGAAACATTAAACTT
>CAZFXX010000524.1:0-1579 GCA_964522985.1 uncultured Desulfobacteraceae bacterium | reverse complement strand
TGTGCCGCATACGGCCAGCGTCAAAAATCCAATCGATCTGACCTTTAATAAAAATATGCAGGATTTTTACTGGGATATTCCGAAATTACTTTTAGAAGACGAAAATACCGATATGCTGCTGCTCTATTTCCTGGCACCCCCGGTATTTATCGAACGTTTTCTGACGGGCATGGGGGCATCCTCTGAACAGGCGATAAAAGACGCCCGCAAGATCATCGATGACCAGGCCGTAACTTTTATCCGTCTGGTGGACAGTTATGACAAACCGATTATAGGATATACCTATCGCAGTCTGCAGGAGCCGTTTGTCAACAAACTGCTGGATCACGGCATACCGGTTTACCCGGATCCCTCCCGGGCGGCTAAGGCCATGGGAGCTTTGCGGCAGTACGCTTTGTTGCGGGGAAAAATTGTGACCGGTGAAAAATGACCGGCTGCGGTTTAGGCCCTGCAAGAAAAAAATTTATTGCCCGCAGATTATACAATGTGTATGGATATTTTATAACCGTTGACGGTTTACAGTTGGCGGTTCACGGTTACAATGCAGCGAATTGAATATTCAAAATACCTCCCGCGTTGGGCCTTGCCCATCGATTCATCAATCCTTAAAAGCCCGTAAAACGAGAATATATGACGGAAATTTATTTTATCAGGCACGGTCAGGCTTCCTTTGGCAGCGACAATTATGACTGCCTGTCGGATCTTGGCATTAGTCAGTCAGAACTGCTGGGAGATTATTTTAATCGTCTGAACATTTGCTTTAAGGCCGTTTATTCCGGTCCACTGGAACGTCAGGTCGATACCGCCAAAATCGTCACAAAGCAACTGGACTGCGGCAGCACCCCAGCCCTTTGCATCACCGATAACTTTGATGAATTTGATGCAGAAGCCATGATCGCGCCCCAGATAAAGGAGATGGTCAAAGAAGATCCTTCTCTTGCAACGGCAGCGGCCCATTTTGAATCGGACTTTGAGTCCTATAAACTTTTGTTCGATCGCGCCATCCAGCGCATGATGGGCGGCCACAGCAATGAAAGTAACCGCCTGGAAACATTTATCAATGCGATCCGAAAAGGCATTGACCAGGTGGTACAGGAAAACAGCACTTCCAAAAAGGTCGCCGTTTTTACCTCCGGTGGAACCATTTCAGCGGTGATGCAACTGGCCCTGAACCTTTCACTGGAAAAAACCGTCCGGTTAGGGTGGGAAATTTTTAATACATCCGTATCCATCTTCAATTACAAAAATAAGAACCTGGACTTAAAAGCCTTTAATTCCATGGTCCATCTTGAAGTGCATCAGGACCCGGGCCTGATGACGTATCTATAGTTTTTTGTCAATACCGTGAAAAACAACCTTTCGGGAGGGACGATCAAAGATCTTTCAATGAAACCCTCCAATACTCAGCGAGGGTTATAGGATATGAAAAAAACGACCGTCTCTATTGTACGCTACGAAACGCCCCTTGAATCGGTCCGCAAGGCGGTGACACTTTGCAAAGGCCTGGACCATATGCCCCACAGGGCCAGGGTATTTATAAAACCCAATATCGTGTTCTGGACCCGTGCCGTCGCATTTC
>CAZFXX010000523.1:0-1580 GCA_964522985.1 uncultured Desulfobacteraceae bacterium | reverse complement strand
AACCTTTCTGGGAAAAAGTGTATGTAAAAAAAGAAGGGATGCCACCTGTTCCCGAGAAATTTGAAGATGTACAAAAAATGATAACGGACATAAAGGACAAAAAAAGACAGAGGGGAATCGTCTGATTCCCCTCTGTCTTTTTTTGTCCTTTATTTTTTTAATAATTATGTTCTCTGTTTTCTTTGAGATATAATCATACCAAAAATTATCAATAACCCTCCTATCCAGGCAATAAGACCTACCTTCTCTCCCAGAATGATGTAAGCAAAGACCGCTGCAAATATCGGCTCTCCGGAAAATATAATTGCTGTCTTAGTAGCAGTAGAATATCTTTGAAATCTGTTTTGCATATAAAAAGCAAAAGCAGTAGCAAATACACCCATAAATATAATACCCCACCATACATTAAAAGAATAAGATAAATTAAGAGCTGGCCTTTCAAAAATAACTGCCAAAAATAAAGATAATATTGAAACTGTAGCTAATTGTACAATTACCAAGAGAACATAATCTAATTTTTTAATATATAGCCCCACTGATATAATATGCATAGCAAAGGAAAAAGCACATAAAAGAACTAAAAAATCACCAAAATTAAAACTAAAACTGTTAGTATAATTTAGAAACCATAATCCAATTAAGGCAAAAAATGCTCCCATAATTGAATTTCTTGAAACTTTTTCTTTTACAAAAAGCAAAGAAATAATAGGAACCAAAACTACAGATAAACCTGTTATAAACCCAGCTTTGGTAGCAGAAGTATATTTTATTCCCACAGTTTGAAAGGTATAACCTAAAAAGAGGAAAATTCCAATTAAAGACCCTTTTCTTAAAATAGTTTTATTAATCCCTCTTATCCTCTTCCAAAATATTATCATAAGAACCAGCGTAGCCAATAAAAATCTATAAGTTAAAAAAGTATAAGGGGGGATTAAATTAAGAATATTTTTAATTATTGCAAAAGTAGAACCCCAGATTATTGCTATTATTAATAAATAAATTTCTGCTTGAATACCTTTCATAATTACTTATATATCCTTTAAAAATTATTTTTATTTATTTCGCAGTTATTTTTTATATATCTTCCTGAAACCATCCATTTTCCAATCCCTCTTCCTTAAAAGCCCGCAATGCTTTGCTATATTCTTCTCTATTTATCCTTCTGGATAGGGGAGGAAACTGCCCGGCCTGGTATGCCGGAAAATATTGCGCCATTAAGCTGATATAGATATAGAGTGAAATCTTTTTAGCAATAAAATGCATAATTTTTTTAGTACCACTTAAATCTTCAGGTAAAACTAAATGCCTAACAATTAATCCTGAATGAGCTATTCCTTCCTTATCCACAATTAAATTACCAACTTGTCGGTACATCTCTGTTAAAGATTTTTTCATCACTTCAAAATAATTGGTAGCAGCCGAATATTTCTCAGCTATTTTATCATCAGCATAGCGAGCATCAGCTAAATATATATCTATTATTCCTTTTAATAATTCCAAGGTTTCAACTGATTCATAACTACTCGTATTATAAACAATAGGAATATGTAAACCCATTTTAATAGCTATCTTAAGGCTCT
>CAZFXX010000522.1:0-1584 GCA_964522985.1 uncultured Desulfobacteraceae bacterium | reverse complement strand
TATTATAGGTCACAAAGAAATCAATTTTGCTTCCAAAAGCAAAAACAATACATGCCATTGTCAAAAATATCAGAGAAAAAACAGTCCCCCGCCTTGCGCCAAGCAAAAAGATAGAGATGAGTGGGTATGTGAAAGACCACACATATGCCGTATTACCCATACCCCCATAGGCAATAAAAAAGAAAAAAAAAGATCCTGTTATTGCTGTGCCAATCAAACTGACAAAATGATGTTTCCTTGTTTTTCTCAGGTAAAAAAAGAACCCCAGCAATAATAGGAGGAATGATAAATCGATTATGCCTAATAAAAAATCTTGCAGGATAAATTCTATTGTGCCCAAAAGTATAAGGAAAAAGCTGCCGAGAAAAAACATGAGGTTCAGTAAAAATATTTTACGAAGCGCTTCCAGATCATAGTCTGTGGGTAATCCGCTGGAGAAAATATTCCAAAGCGAATGCTTTACTTTGTCTTTCATAATTATTTCTGGATGCGTTTCTTTGGGAGTATTGGTAACACTGGCTGGATCGACATTCATGAGATAGAATCTCCTCTAAACCATATCTTTCGCTCAGAAACAGGTTGGTGTAATTGGGTAATCCATAATGAATATGATAAGTATTTTAACAGGTTACTTTTTAGTGTCAATTAATTTAGTAGACCTTCTGCGAAATGGGGCTGGATGTTGTACTGAGAGATGCCCCTATTTTGATAGTAGCCTCGGCACCTGAAACTGCAATCGGTGGTATGGTGGATGTGAGCCTGGCCCTGTCCTATCTGGAACTGATGACTCAAAAAATGGGTATTGGCTCCTGCTGGGCCGGGCTTCTTCCATGGCGGCCTTTTTTTCTGGCAGTCGCTCAAAGACGCTGTCGGGCTGCCCGAAGGGCATGTCCATCAATACGCCATGATGCTGGGGTATGCAAAACCTAAATATTTCAGGTTGCCCGATCGAAAAATGCCGAAAATTTACTGGAAATAGGCCCGGATCAAGCGAATCCGTGTTTTTTCATGTAAAAGAAATTTTTGATTACCACATGTGTTGCATCCCGGAATGTCACGCCCTCCATTTCCAGCAGTGTCTGTTTCATGGGCAGCCCGCCCTGAAATCCGCCCAGATGACCGTTTGACCGCACCGCCCGGTGGCAGGGAATGATAATCGGAAACAGATTAGTCGCCAGTGCCGTTCCAACGGCCCGGGCAGCCCCGGGATTATTCAGGTATTTTGCGATTAGACCGTAGGAACTGATCCGGCCCCTTGGAATGCCGTGCATGGCTCGCAGCACTTTCTGCTGAAATGGTGTGCACAAATCAAGGCGCATCATTTTCAGGGAAAAGGGGACATCCTCGCCAGCCAAAAACGCTTCTATATGATTCGCCAGTGTATTAATTGGGGAGCACGACGCCATTCTGCACTTGGAGTATGATGCGGCAGCCATCTGTTTGGCAGTCATTTCCGGCTTGGGAGTCAGGACGCGGGATACTTTTGCCTGTCCTTTAAAGACAGACCAGAGCACAGCCACTGGGCCGAAAATCGTGTTACGAAAGAAGATGGCCGGTTCATGATTTTTTATATCTGTCATGCGT
>CAZFXX010000521.1:0-1591 GCA_964522985.1 uncultured Desulfobacteraceae bacterium | reverse complement strand
TTAAAGATCCGCTTGCGTTCATCCTCATCGCAATACCGCTATTGTATTCCATTATTTTTCATGAGCTGGCGCATGGCTGGGTCGCCTATCGCATGGGTGATTCGACAGCCAGGTCCCTCGGCCGTCTAAGCCTCAATCCGCTGAAACACCTCGACCCGATGGGGACCATTATGCTCTTTGTCTTCGGCTTTGGCTGGGCAAAGCCGGTGCCGGTGAATTTCAACCGCTTGCGTGACAAGCACATGGGGATGATACTGGTCTCTTCTGCAGGGATCATCATGAACATGATAGTGGCGTTCGGTGCGCTTTTGTTGAGTCGGCTGCTGGCCCCTTCGCCGTCCAGTATGGCGGCGCAGCTGCTCTATTATCTGGCGCAGATCAACATCATCCTGGCCGCTTTTAATTTGATTCCGCTGCCACCTCTCGATGGATCCAAAATTCTCATGGGGTTCGCACCCCCGGGCATCCAAAAGGTCCTTTTCCGTCTTGAGCGGTATGGCTTTTTTATTATCATCGCGCTGCTGTATTTAGGTGTTCTAAATCCTGTAATTCATTTTTTCCAACGGATGATTCTTTCGGTTATTAATCTGCTGCTGCCCTGAATGTCCGCTGTATGCCGAAATAGTCAAGGCGGGACCTTTATCCGGTATTGCGAAAAAAAGCAGCGGGGGCATCCCCTGGGGTTATCTGTTTATTTTTAAATCGAGGATTCCAATAATGGGCAATATTTTTGACTTATTACCAAGCACGCTTGAGCGAGAGGCATTCAGTGATCGTCTCTTCCTTCGGCCTTACTGATTTCTTTAATGGGATTCATCAGTTCCAATTCCAGCGTATCACGGATTTTCTCAAGTTGAATTGTCTGTATTTTGGCGATACCACAAGTTTTTTATTCTCATTTTTTAATATTCAATTTGGTTCTGGGTTTGCCAGGTTAGGTTACAGGAATTGGGGCCGCCTATTAACCGTCTCCTGCTCCAACCATTCACCAAGCAACCATAAAGAGATCGTTCCCCGGTATTGTTGAGCCTTGTTTAAGCCTTTAACTATTGAAACAATATGTTTTTGTGGGTCATGAAGGCCAGGGTGCCCCCCCACTGAAATTCAGTTCCTGAATTTAAATCGCAGCCTGGTTTGAGCAGTCGTTTTTTTTCGTAATCATACAAGGCACTATCTCCGGATAATTTTGAGCCGACTATTCAATGTGCCGTCAAGGGAATAAATCTTCAGCGTTTTTTTACCTAAAACAAGGTAGACACAATCTTTTCTGCCTGCAAAAAGCCGTTTCCATTGGAAACAGAATTTAGCCTCTTCGAACCACCATTTGCCGGTGTCTTCATATCTTTCCTTTGCTGAAATATTTTTTTGAAACAGGGAACAGCTGCCATCGGGGAAGCCTCACCTTGGGTGAGCGCTACCGCAGGAAATATCCGACAACGAGGGTAAAAGTTCCTTTTCTTTTCATGTGGGGAGGGGTATAAACTCATTTTGCAAAAGTTGTCTCCTTTAACGGGGCTGATTTTAATGACCAAGGAGCCTTTTATGGAAACGAAAGATTTGTTGCCCGATGATTTCAAGCGATGCGTTGAAT
>CAZFXX010000520.1:0-1600 GCA_964522985.1 uncultured Desulfobacteraceae bacterium | reverse complement strand
ATAACTAATACCATATTTATTGTAAATATTATTGAGGTTGTGGGACAGCCCCGAGGGAATATTCAAAAATCTATTTCTCTTTCTTCTTCAAGAGTTCTTCTTCCAGGTTCTTGGGAAGAGGTTTATATTTACTGAATTCCATCGTAAAATCTGCTTTACCCTGTGTGACGGAGCGAAATTGTGTGGCAAGACCAAAAGTTTCGGAGAGGGGCATTTCCGAATCGATGCGGGTAAAATGTTCGTCAATAACTGTATCTAATACGCTTCCTCGATTTTGATTAATGATCGCCATAATATTGGCGCGAAATTCCGAAGGAGTTTCCACCGAAAGTTTCATCACAGGCTCCAGGATGATCGGCTTGGCTTTATGATAATTTTCTCTAAAAGCTGATCTGGTAGCTATTTCAAAGGTAAATTGTGAGGAATCGACCTCATGAAAATCACCATCATCCAAAGACATCTTCACACCCACTACCGGGTATCCAGCAAGTGCTCCTTTGTCGAGTGAAGAAAGAAATCCTTTTTCACAACCGGGTATGAATTGGCTGGGAATATGACCGCCACGCACTTTATCCATGAAGATATTTTCATCTTTTCCGGAATGCGTTAAAATTCCCTTGATACGTGCATATTGGCCGTGTCCGCCGGTTTGCTTCTTATGAATATAATCAAATTCGACAGCTTTCGTAAGAGTTTCCCGATAGGAAACCTGGGGCGCAGTAACTTCCAGAGTCACACCATATTCTCTTCTGATTCTTTCGATATAGATATTTAGATGCAATTCGCCCATTCCGTGCACAATTGTTTCATTGGTTTCTTCATCCACATTTGCCTTGAACGTTGGATCTTCTTTAGTAAATCTGTTTAATGCTTTAGCAAGATTTTCCTGATCCTTGCTGTCTTTAATTCCCAAAGCAAGGGATATTATTGGTTTGGGAACGAATGACTGGCGCATCGTAAAATGATTATTTCCGCTATTGAAAGTATCTCCCAAAGCGCAGTCTATGCCAAACAGAGCCACTATGTCACCGGCGCTGGCACTGGTAATATCTTCCATATTATCAGCATGCATTTTCACCAGGCGGCCTACTTTTATTTTATTGCCGGTTCGGGCATTAATCAGGTTTGAGCCTTTTGCTATTGTACCCTGATAAATCCGTATATAGGTAAGTTGCCCATATTGTTGACTTTCCAGCTTGAAAGCCAGTGCAACAACCGGCAGATCATGATCAGATAGAAGTTTTATGCTTCTCATGTCATCGTCTTTATTTCGTGCTGTGTTTACTCTTTCGGTTGGATCGGGAAGATAGTGTACTACGGCATCGAGCAGCAATTGGACTCCTTTGTTTTTGTAAGCGGAGCCGATAAATACAGGCGTTAACTTCAAAGAAATAGTAGCTTTTCTTACTGCCGCATATATCATTTCTTGAGTTTCATTTCCATCCAGAAAAGCTTCTGCCAGTTCATCGCTGAACATAGAAACAGCATCGATCAACGTTTCGCGCATTTCTTCGGTTTTTACTCTAAATTCTGCAGGGATTTCTTTCTCTATAACCTGTTCGCCTTTAGGACCTGCAAAGTATCTGGCTTTACGGGAAAC
>CAZFXX010000519.1:771-1611 GCA_964522985.1 uncultured Desulfobacteraceae bacterium | reverse complement strand
ACAGCATGCATAACAGGGTGCAGTATCAAAAAATATGGCAGGAATTTGCCGGAGAAAAAAGCATGGTCTTTATAGCCGGGCCCCGGCAGGCAGGAAAAACGACCCTTGCCCGGCTCATTTCCCGATCTTTTGTCAATTCTCTTTATTTTAATTGGGACATTGCCCGTGATCGGGCGCTTTTTATTGAGAATCCTACATTCTTCGAATCAATCCACCGTCGGGACGCATCAATCCCTTTGGTAATTCTGGATGAAATACATAAACATGGGAACTGGAAAAATTATCTGAAGGGTGTCTACGACCAGTTTCAGGGAGACTATCAGTTTCTTGTGACCGGCAGCGGCCGGCTGGATCTCTACCGGAAAGGGGGAGACTCTCTGGCCGGTCGGTATCTTCTTTTTCACTTATGGCCATTTACCTTGGCCGAGCTTGCCGGGCGGAACATGGCCTTTGATACCTTCTGGAAAGATCCGCTGCAGGTCAGCATGGAACACGCCAGTGAATTAAAAGACATATGGTCAGCACTGTCCGAGCTGAGCGGCTTTCCCGAGCCTTTTTTATCAGGACGGAAAACCACCTATCGTCGCTGGTCAAATATGTATTCCAGGCAACTCATCAGAGAGGATATTCGCGATCTTACCGGTATAAAAGCAATCGGAGACGTTGAAACGCTGTATCTTCTGCTGCCTTCAAAAATAGGGAGCCCTCTTTCCGCCGGTTCTTTGGCAAATGACTTGCGGGTATCGTATAACACAGTGCGCAGTTGGATCGATGTTTTCCAGCGGTTTTTTCTTGTTTTCAGCATCTATTCTTTTTGTTTCAATCTGTGCGAATATGGTC
>CAZFXX010000519.1:0-761 GCA_964522985.1 uncultured Desulfobacteraceae bacterium | reverse complement strand
GGAAAAAATTGCCCGGGCGATTCAGAAGGAAAGAAAGATCTATCTATGGGATGCACCGCTCATAAAGGATACTGCTGCCCGCTTTGAAAACATGGTCGCCTGTGATCTGTGGCGTGCGGTCACCCTGTGGAGCGATATGGGCTATGGTACTTTTGATTTACACTTTGTGAAAAACAAAGAACAGCAGGAGGTTGATTTTTTGATTTCCAGAGATCGTGCGCCTTTTCTGCTGATCGAGGCCAAGCTCTCAGATACGATCCCTTCGTCCGCTCTCAGAAAGTTTCAGAAAATGCTGCGGGTGCCGGCCGTACAGTTGACCAATGACGGGGACGGTTTTCAGATACTGAAGAATGGGGATCAATTGATTCTGGTCGCACCGGCGCATGGGTGGCTTGCGGGGTTGCCGGGGTGAAGAACCGGATGCGCTCATCAGTTGCGTATCGATGCTTTTTTTTTCATCATAACAGCATAAGGGGCAAAAGCAGACTTGACCCTTATGCTACGAGTCCTTCTAACCTATTGAATTAACATAATTTAAGGCCAAAATCCAAACAATTGCATATTTTCTTATATATCAGTGCCTTACCCCTGAATGATTTCGATAAAATTAAAACAGGATACTTGACAGACAAAAATGTTTAAAATAGTCTAGTCTTAGACTAGTCTATTTTAAACGGGGGCATTATTATGGAAACAATCGGTGCATATGAAGCAAAAACCCATCTCCCGAAGTTGCTTGAACGTGTGATCAAAGGAGAGGT
>CAZFXX010000518.1:0-1637 GCA_964522985.1 uncultured Desulfobacteraceae bacterium | reverse complement strand
TGGGAAGTGATGCGGAGTCTATGATTATTGAATCCGGTAAAGGGGTTCATGTTTTTGATAATGAGGGCAATCAATATCTTGATGCGATCTCAGGTATGTGGTGTGTGAATCTGGGGTATGGAAATAAAGAAATGGCAAAAGCTATTTCAGACCAATGTGTTCAACTGGCGTATTATACGCCTTTTGGTGCCATGACAAGTCCTCCCTCTATCCGGTTGGCATCTGAACTCAGCGAATTAACCCCCGGTGATTTGAACTGTTTCCAATTTACAAATAGCGGTTCAACTGCTGTTGAATCAGCTATCCGGTTTGTTCATTATTATTTTAATTGTCTTGGCCAACCTGAAAAGAAACATATTATTTATCGTGAAAATGCCTACCATGGCAGTACCTATTTAACAGCTTCCCTGAACGGTAAAAAATGTGACAGAAGCTATTTTAATTATATTGACGATATGGTTCATGCCACCTCTGATCCGAATCCATATAAAAAACCAGAGGAAATGAGCATAGAGGATTTTTGTGATCTTAAGGTCAACGAATTACGGGATAAAATTTTAGAGGTAGGCCCGGATAAGGTGGCATGTTTTATTGCTGAACCGGTCATGGGTTCCGGTGGTGTTATTGTCCCGCCTCCGGGATATCATAAAAAAACATTGGATGTATGCAGAGAATACGGAGTGCTTTATATTTCTGATGAGGTTGTGACCGCTTTTGGACGGCTGGGGCATTATTTTGCATCTGAAGACGTTTTCGGAATAGTTCCGGATATTATTACCGTGGCAAAAGGAATCACATCCGGTTATCAGCCATTGGGTGCGGCAATCATTTCAGAAAAACTGGTCGATCAGATCAGCGGAGCATCTGCCAGTGAGAAATCTTATTATACCCATGGATTTACCTATTCCGGACATCCGGTGACGTGTGCGGCTGCCTTAAAATATCTTGAGATCATGAAGCGTGATAAAATAAACGAACATGTCCTCGAGGTGGGTTCTTATTTCATGAAACGCCTGGAAACGCTAAAGGAGCTTCCTATCGTCGGTGATGTCAGAGGTATTAATTTAATGGCGTGTGTTGAATGCGTGGTGTCCGATAATGAGGATGAGAACATCGCTGTTGCGCAAAGAGTGGATGAATTTTGTCAGGCAAAAGGGCTGATTGTCAGACCTTATGAAAATTTATGTATATTATCCCCTCCTTTAATTATTGATAAAGCGGGTGCTGATCAAATTGTAGATATTTTAAAAGATAGCATCATCCGAACAATGGATCAAAAAAATAAGGAGAAAATATAATGGAAAAGATAAAGATGGACACCCGTCTTTTAATAAATGGAAAAATGGTTTCAGGAGAAGCTGAAAAGACGATTCTTTTAAATCCTGAAAACAATGAAATACTTGTAGAGGTTCCCTGTGCGTCAATCAATCAGGTGGATGCGGCGGTGGATGCGGCAAATACGGCATTCCCGGCCTGGAAACGAAAATCTTTTGCTGACAGGGCAGATATCTTATACAAATTTGCCGATCGAATTGATCAAAAAGCAGAACGCTTGGCTAAATTAGAATCGCTGAACTGCGGAAAACCCTTTCAACGCATGCTGGAAGATGAGATGCCGGCCATTTCCGATCATTTCC
>CAZFXX010000517.1:0-1637 GCA_964522985.1 uncultured Desulfobacteraceae bacterium | reverse complement strand
ACGCGCCGGTTACGGATTGGTATGCAAGGCCGGTCTTGTTCATCACGCTCAACCGCAAACCATGCTGCTGATTGCTCATTTGAGCTGAATCGTGGGTGGGTGGGGCTATGCCGTATTTCGTGAAAAGCGGTTTGGAACTACCCGGAAAATGGTCGGATATGGTGTGATCTCCGGTGTTTTTGCATTTTTGATTTTCAACTCGTTTATCTTCGCCATTGAATATGGTCAGGCAAGCGTAGCCATACCGATTGTCAATATGAGTTTTGGGGTGGCGCTTTTCCTTTCAGCCGCACTTCAGATGGAAAGTTTGACCATCCGGAATGCGGTGCTATTTTATGTGCGGCTGGATCAATCGTTTTTCTGTCGGTGGCGTGATGCGGGATAAAGCCATTTTTGTTAATTTCCCCGGGTTGCTTTGGCCCCCTGATATAATCTGTCCCAAATTTAAAGTAGAGGACAGTCGCTTTATCGGGGCGTTTTTTACATTTCGAACGGCAGCTTATAAAAGTGATCGAGAATAACTTTTTGTTATTAAAATCATAATTATTATTAGTTTGACTTATAGTTGGCAATTTTTTTATTCTATTAATCTGTTTAATTGTTTTAATATGGTTGTTGTGTTGGCATTTGTCGCCATGTGAAAATAAGCTTTTAATTTTATGAATTGATCTAACCATGCATGTTGCTAAAAACCAAAAAAAATAACCGGAGGAGAAACATGAGCCGAGAACCATTGTTTCGCAGAAAAACCGCCATATCCTATAAAACCGAAGAAAAAACGGTCTTGCGTGGGTTTGATTTGAGCGATATGGCAGAAGAGGGGTATACCTTTTGTGATGCCCTGTTCGTACTGTATCAGGGCAGAATTCCAACTGAAAACGAGGCTAAAATGCTCAATTATGAAACCGGAGAGTTTCTGGAGCATTCCATGTCCCCGTCGGCCGCATCCGCCTTTGCGGTGATAAGCGGCCGGCCGAACCTGCCTGCGGCTGTTGCTGCGGCCGTCATGACCTTTGGCAGTGCCCACGGGCCCGGAGCTGCCCACGGATATATGATGCACAAATATATTGAACGCGCCCGGGTCGAGGAAAAGTCCTTAGAGGAGATAGGCAAAGTCCTGGTGGACGAATATATGGATGCCGGCCTGGCCGTCATGGGACTGGGTCAGCCCCAGCATCTGGACGGTGACCCGCGGGCGGAACCCACCCATCTCAAACACGAGGAGCTCCTGGGTACCGAGAACGTATACATTGAGCTGCAGCGCAGCATTGAAAAACATTTTAATGCCCGGCGCGAAAAAGAGGGCCGCGGCTATGTGGCCGTCAATATGATCGGTGCCGGCAATACGGCCCTGTGCGAGTTGGGATTTTCTCCCAATGCAGCATGGTGCATCGGTTGCGTTTGCCGTGGGTGGAGTTGTGCCGCCCATGCGCTTTACAACTTGAAGAAGGGACGTGCCTGGGCCGCCTCCAAGCGTGAACCCATGGTGCAGATGCTTGATCTTTCCATGATTAAATACCTTGGTCCCGAGGATCGGGAAGTCCCGCTCCTGTCTGAAAGGCAGGAATATGCCAAAAAACAAAAAGAGGAAGGAGAATATAAAAAATGGGCATTATAGGAAATTTAGACGATCCGAG
>CAZFXX010000516.1:0-1639 GCA_964522985.1 uncultured Desulfobacteraceae bacterium | reverse complement strand
GCAGCACAAGGATATAGGCGAGGTTGGTGATGCTCAGGGCCAGGGCCATGATCATGTCGGCTGGCCCCCTAGCCGCGAGAGAATCTCTCTCCAGGCTGGCCCAACCCAGGGCTGGGCTGGGATTGGTCAGGTCCATGACGAGAGGCAGAAGGTTGTTCTGCCCACTCTTTTTTTCTTCGCGGTAACACTTCTCCACCGCCGCCGGATCGGCATCGAAACAGATGACCCGGGCGCCGCTGGCAGCGGCAAGGCGGGAGAACTCTCCGGTATTCCCCCCCAGATCCCATACCACACCGGGATTAGCCGCTAAAAAGTATTCTTTAACTAGGCGACGCTTGCTCTCGATCGCTTCCGGGGAATAGTTGGTCTGGTCATAATACTCGGCCCATTCCGTCCCCTCGGCCTTCCACCGCAAACCGCGGACAGCGGACGACAGGCTGTCGATCAATCCCCGCAGGGCCAGACGAGAAACCCAACGGCGCCCTGTTTGGGGCGCCCCCGTTCCGGCGTGCCGAATCTGGCTGCGGGCGTGCAGATGGATGTGAGAGAGAAGCCCGAATTTTAACCGGGACCGGCCCGGAAGGAGGCGCGACGCGAGATCGAGGGGGATCCCGTCGATATAGTCGCGTAGTAGCCGGGAAAGGCGGACATCGGTGTAGGCCATCAGGGTTAGAGGGGCCAGAAAGTGCTGGCAAAACTGGCGGTAAGCCACCCAGGGCTGCCCCTCGGTATAGCCAGCGAAGGAGAGAGTGTCAATCAGGATAGGTTTTCCTCTGAGAAACTGGATATTGTAGGCACTGGCATCCTTGAGAACCATGTCGTACTCCAGCGCCTTTTGCTGGATGGCGAGCGTGGTCAGGGCCGCGTCCTGGAGCTGGCTGAAACACCACTCGTAAGGGTAGGATATTAACGGGACCGTCTCGGGCCTGATAATCTTAAAAGCTTTCGCCGTGCGGGCTAAACTGAGGTCGGCGTCCTGGTGTGGAATCAGGAGATGGTCGCCGACCAGGGACTGGTAAAGACCGGAGTCGGCAAGAAGCCGGTAATCCTGACGGCAGACCTTGTTCACCTGGCGGTAGAGCACCCTACCTGAACGGAAGAGGAAACCGCCGGGGTCACGGAAAGAGGAGGCAATCGTTCCATCATTTATTAACGCGGTCATCATCCCCTTTCTTTGAGAACCACCGGCTGAAAAACAGCCAGATCCTTCTCCAGAAGATCTTGAGAGCGAAAGCCCCTCCAAGCAGGCCCGCAATAAGGATCTGAAAAAGGTAACTTCCAGTTCCCGGGTCAAGGTAGGCATGGGCGGTTTGAGGGCTGAGAAGGTGATGGATCCCTAAAAGCCCCACTATATAGATTATTCGCGATAACTTCTTCATGAAACTGTTTTTCTGTTTTTTCCGGAGCATGTTTTATTAACATATCAAATAACCGTCAACTAACACAATATCAAATAAAGACCTATCTCTTATGACTTTCCTCACTTATTATGTAGTTCCAAGGAGTTAATATTATTATATTGCGAAGTTTTGCACTATTTGGTTTTATTTCAGGATATCTTGATGTCAGTCTGAACTATCCCGGAAAGGAACAGCGGGTGGTTATCTATGGAGAGAAGGGGAGCATTATATATAATCCG
>CAZFXX010000515.1:0-1644 GCA_964522985.1 uncultured Desulfobacteraceae bacterium | reverse complement strand
AAGCGTTGCTGATTTTCCATTCCCCAGTGGACCAGATCGTGGGTATTGAAAATGCTGCCGGTATTTTTCAGGCGGCGCGTCATCCCAAGAGCTTCGTCTCCCTGGACAGGGCCGATCACCTGCTGACAGATTCCGCCGATGCCGAATATGTGGGCACTGTGACGGCGGCCTGGGCCCGCAAGTACATGGGCCGTCCCGAGGCGGAAAAGGCCGGAAAGCCGCCCGTTGATCCGCGCGTGACGGCCCGCATCGGAAACACCGGTTTTCGCACGGAAATCATGGCCAACGGGCTTTCCCTGGTGGCCGATGAACCCCTTGCTGTAGGGGGTACCAATACCGGCCCGACGCCCTATGACTATCTGACCGCCGGGTTAGGAGCCTGTACGGCCATGACCCTGCGCATGTATGCGGACCGGAAAAAATGGCCTCTGGAAGAAGTGGTTGTCCATCTGTCCCATGCCAAAGTCCATGCTGCCGATTGCCAGGCCTGTGAATCAAAAGAAGGCCGGGTGGACCGGATCGAGCGGGAAGTGACCCTGGTGGGTGATCTGGATGAGGCCCAGCAGCAGCGTCTCCTGGAAATCGCGGACCGCTGCCCGGTCCATCGCACCTTGATATCCGAAATCATGATTGACACCCGTTTGAAACGCTGACCATGGCTGACTGGTTTGTCTACATGATCCGGTGCCGCAGCAATGCCCTGTATACCGGCATTACCACCGATGTCGAGAAAAGAACTGCAGAGCACCGGTCGGGAAACCGGCGCTCTGCCAAGTATATCCGGTTTTCAGCCGCTGTCGAACGGGTCTACCAGGTGAAGCTGGAAGATAGACGTCTGGCGGCAAGGGTGGAATACCGGATCAAGCAGCTGACCAAGGCAGACAAGGAAACCATTGTGCGGGAGGCCTTTTCCGGTCCCCGGCTGCTGCTGTTTTTGGGTTTGGGCTTGATCCCTGACATCTGATCAACCATGAAGTCCCGGTCCCAGGGCCAGCGTGGGTGCCATGATGGGCGCTTCCCATCTCATCGGGCTGAATGCTGCCCTGCGGTTTTGATCCGGGTGCGCCGGGTTTGGTGCCATTTTCCGATTTTATGAAAATGGGGTTAAAATTATTGCCTGCAGAACAACAACAATTCGATTTCTATGCCGAATTAATCATAATAAATTTTATTTTTGGCATATGCCCAAAAAAGCTGTATAGCCTTGAACCGATACTAAAATTATTATTGCTCTACACTCTTAACAACGGACGGACAGACCCAATGGATAAAAAAACCCATTTCTCAATGAAAACTGAGAGGTGGGTTTTGTTGATTATTTGTGGAAGAATTCGGGATGGGCAACCGGCAGATACGGGAGGTGTTTGGCTTAATATATTCTTCCGCCAGTAAAATTGTTACAAGTTTTTGAAAGCGATATAAAAAAATGGCGATCTGGAGAAAAATACGAAGCGTTATTGCAAAATTCAAGGTTTGCCCAGGCACCTGTTCCTCCAAAAAATGAGCAAAATGAAATTTTATCTTATATTCAGACCCATCAGCCAAAATCGACAAGGCCATTGCCATACAGGAGAAGATGATCGACAAACTCAAGGAATACAAAGCCACGCTGATCAATTCAACCGTGACCGGGAAAATCAAGGA
>CAZFXX010000514.1:0-1674 GCA_964522985.1 uncultured Desulfobacteraceae bacterium | reverse complement strand
AGCACTATTATGTTATCAAACGTATCAAGGTGGGAAAGGTTACAAATTAAAAATAAATTCCAAAGATAATCGAATTATTTTTTCAAATTTAGACCATATCTCATTTTTGCCGCATTGAGCCCCGAAACAGGGAAAAGAAAATACCCAGGATACACAACACGGTGAAAGCCTTCAGGCTGACACCCATGCTTTCCAAAAAACGGTCGTAATTAGCCTCCGTGATCGCCACCGTCTTTCCGATCATTATTGAAAATATAACGGTTACCATGGCCATACTCGCCATCTGTCCGATCAAACGCATCGTCCCTACGGTACCCGATGCCGTTCCATAATATTTTGGCGGTACCGCCCCCATGATGGCATTCATGTTGGGTGAAGAAAAGAAAGCAAAACCGATGCCGAGCAAAACCAGGGTCCCGGCAATGGAATAAACCGGTGAGGAAAAATCCAGCATTGTTAAAAATATCAACCCGACGGCGGTCAGGGCCATACCGCTCGAAGCGATGATGCGCGGCTCGATACGGTCTGAAATTTTCCCCGCCACCGGGGAGAATATGGCCATGCAGACGGGCTGGACCACCAAAAGCATGCCTGCCCCCTGGGGACTCATGCCTTTGATATACTGAAGATAGAGGCTCATCAGAAAAGTTACGGCAAATGTTGCTGCGTAATGAATGAGTGCAGCCGAACTGGAAAATGCGAATAGTTTATTTTCGCTGAAGAGCCTGACCTCGAACACCGGGTGCATGACCCGGATCTCGTGCCGGATAAAGGCTGCCAGCAGTACAAAACCGGTAACGATCAGATAGACTGCGATGCTGTTCGGTAGCAGCGTTGCGCCGTACACCAGCAGGACTAGCGCTACCCCATACAGAAGGCTGCCGATGACATCGAAGGGTTCACCCGCAGCGTCGGCCCACTCGCCTTTCAGATATTTTATTGTAACCCAGATGCTGAAGAGCCCGATGGCGGTGGTGACCATAAAGATACTGCGCCAGCCGAAGTGCTGGGCCATGCCCCCCCCGCCGAACGGACCCACGGAAAGACCGATGTAAACGGCCGCTACATAGATGCCGATGGCTTTTCCCCTCCGTCGGGGCGGAAACACGGAAGTTAAGATCGCCATTCCCGTTGTCACGGTCATGGCGGCACCGCAGCCCTGGAATAATCGTAGAAAAATCAGGCTTTTTACAGAGCCGGCAAAAATGGTTAGAAAACTGGAGAGGGTGAAGAGGATCAATCCTGAAATAAAAATCCGTTTTCGGCCGTAGATGTCGGCAATCCTGCCGATGGGAACCAGGCATACCGCCGTAGCCAGAAGATACGAGGTGGCGATCCAGCTCAAGGCCACCGCATTGGCTTCAAAATCCTTTCCGATGGCCGGCAGGGATACGTTCACCGCTGACAGCATAAACGGCCCTAAAAAAGAGGTGACCGTGGCCACCGTCAGTGCGGAACGTTCCATCTTGCAGTTTTCATCTGATGTCATATTCATATTCGCATATACGGTCAAAGGTTTTAAATTTACATCCCCCATGCCCGCAGCTTGCATCACATAATCATAGGCTTCCGGATTTTCAAATAGACAGCATAAAAAGTATGGCGCAGCAATTCAATAAAAAAAGCCCGACATCGAGACAGATATCGGGCTTTTTATAAAGGATTTTCGGCGGC
>CAZFXX010000513.1:0-1676 GCA_964522985.1 uncultured Desulfobacteraceae bacterium | reverse complement strand
TTCCCACGACACCGAACAGAATAAAAATAAGGGCCAGCAGAAATACGCTGGTGCCAACCGGCAGAAAGGCAAGCACCAGCAGGGTGGCGGCCAGTAAAAGCTGACCGGCGATGACAATCCACTTACGGGTTTTAAAGATCTGATCCGACAGTACGCCCCATATCGGTCCTGCACAGACAAATCCAATGTTCAACAAAAGAATCAGGTTGCCGGTACTCATGGCCGACAACCCATGCACGTTCATCAGGTAAGGCCCGGCCCAGAGCACCTGAACGGCGGCATAGATGCCGTACCGACAGAATGTGCCCATGGAAATGAGCCAGTAATCCTTTTTGGCAAACAATTGCTTAAAATCCGCCACTATTTTCAGCAGACCCGTTGAACGCCCAGGGGGCATGACAGGGCCTGCCTGCCGCCTGTTCGGATCATCTTGCACCAAAAGAAAAAAAAGTATCACCAGAAACAGATTTAAAGCCGCAACCCCGCAAAATGTCCAGCGCCAGCCGATTTTTTCAACACACAGAACCAGGGGTGATGTCGCGGCCATATTGCCGGCGGTCCCGATGGATACAATGAGGGCCGAAAGGATGGCAAAATGCAGCGGACTGAACCACAGGGTCAGCAGTTTCATGCTTCCCATGAGGTTACATGCCATGCCCACGCCAAGCAGTACACGGCCGACGACCAGCATCGTCAAACCATCGGCCCAGGCAAAAATAAGGGCACCCGCGACACCGATTGCAGATAAAACCGTCATGGTGATCCGCTGGCCGATCCGGTCGAGATAGATGCCAATGGGCAACTGGGCCAGGGCAAAGACATAAAAAGAAGCCGCGGACATCATGCTCAATCCATTGGCGTCAAGAGATAGATCCCTGATCAAATCCGGTGTTATGACCGCAATGGAGGCTCTGTAAAATTGCGACAGAACAAAAAGAGACGAGGCCAGAAAAAATATAATCCAACGACGGGGCAGGCCAAAACGCATCATAACAATCTTTGTCTCCATGAGCCGGCATCAAAAAGTGATGACCTCGTAAACTTTTCTGACTTTTTCAAATATGCCCGCCCAAGTAAAAGAATCAATTTTATCCTGAATTGGCGATAAATCAATTTTCGGTCATCCGGACGCAGCACAACCCGGAATAAGGATACCGTAATTGATCTAAAAAAGCCAGAGACCTTTGTTTATGCCCCCATTTCACACATGTTTGATGGGATTGCAAAAAATCGCTTCTTCACTGTTTCAAATGAGTCGCCCCGGGGTATTGTATCCAGATGTTCGAAAAACTCGAAAGCTTTATTAAAAGGAAGGCTCGTCGAAAAAATGGGGAACGGGCATTAACGATCTTGGAATGCTTGAAAAAGCATCGACAAAAAAAATGTCACCCAAGGGTCAACAACAGGTGATCACGGTCTGGTTTGGAGATTTTAATTTCACAGCAATGACTGCCGCGCACTTGTGTTCAGCCCAAAAAAAGCGGTTGCCGTTTTTTGGGCTGAACAGATAACAAGGCTATGACAGATACCGGCATCAGGCAATCAGTTTTTCGATCCTGGCGGCACTGACCTTGAATTCGGGAATTTTAGCCAGGGGGTCAACCGCGTTGGAATCAGTCAGCACGTTGGGTGGACTTTCGCCGAAATGAATGGGCAAAAACAAAGTGCCGGGCGGC
>CAZFXX010000512.1:0-1682 GCA_964522985.1 uncultured Desulfobacteraceae bacterium | reverse complement strand
CCATTATTACCGTCGTGTTGGCTCCTCTTACACTGATATCAGGCATTTTTGGAATGAATGTATACCTGCCTGGCGGCATCGACCGCGGCAGTGCGGTCTCCTTCGAGTGGATTCTCGGCATAATGGCAGCATCTGGGTTGGGTGTGTTCGCCTTCCTACGACACCGGCACTGGATATAGTGGCCGGCCTGTCCTCCCTGCAACGCGACGTAGAGTCGCGGATGGTTCACACACAGGAGGGTATGTGCTCTTCACGATAGACATTGGCAATACCAGCATCAACATGGGACTGTTTCAGGGTGAACAGCTCGTGAATGCATGGCGACTGATGTCCGGAATAGACCGATCCTCTGACGAATATGGGTCCCTGATATACAGTTTGTTGCAGCACCATGGGGTGCCCGTGTCCTCAATCAAGGGCGCGGTACTCTGCAGCGTTGTGCCACCACTCGTTCCCGTATTCGAGGAAGTGTGTTCGAAGTACCTCGAAACCGAGGTTCTAGTAGTAGCCCCTGGTATCAAGACCGGACTGAGGTTGCTCGTCGACAATCCGCGCGAGCTTGGCCCGGACAGAGTGGCGAACGTGGTGGCAGGGACCAAGCTCTACGGCAAGCCGCTCGTCGTAATAGACTTCGGAACGGCAACAACGTTCGATGTGGTATCGGCGGAGGGGGATTTCCTGGGAGGAGCAATTGCTCCTGGAATCACAATCGCGAGCGAAGCGCTATTCACCCGCACAGCCGTCCTTCCTAGAATTGAACTCCTGCGTCCGAGGCATGCCATCGGGCGTGGTACAGTGAGTGCCATGCAGTCCGGCATAATCTTCGGCTACATAGGGCTGATACAGAACATACTAAAGGAAATTACCGCTGAACTCCAATCCAAGCCGGTAGTAGTGGCGACTGGCGGCTATGCGGACAAATTCGCCGAGCAGGTTCCGGAGATTGACATCTCCAACCCTGACCTGTCACTCACCGGACTGAGAATGATTTACGACATGAATATGGCAGACCATGAGAGGGACTAGCTGATGGAAGCCAGGCGAGTATTGCTGGGCGTCTCTGGAAGCATCGCTGCCTACAAGGCCGTGGAGATCGCACGTGAATTGTCGCGCAACGGCATTCTTGTTGACGTCGTGATGACCGAGGCCGCGACCAGGTTCATCTCCCCGCTGACATTCGAAGCACTGCTATCACGCCCCGTGACAACGGGTTTGTTTGACGGTGGGAAACACGGTCCGATTCCGCACATCACACTTGCCGAGGCGGCCAGCGCCATTGTTGTGGCACCCGCGAGTGCCGACACTATCGCGCGGCTGGCACATGGATTTGCTGACGACATACTGTGTTGTACCGTACTCGCGAGCAATTGCCCACTGGTTGTTGGCCCTGCAATGCACGAGAACATGTATCTGAACGCCGCTACCCAGTCAAATATTGCGACACTGCGTGACCGCAAAACGGTGATAGTCGGCCCGGAATCTGGTGACCTTGCGTCGGGTGGTTCCGGCGTGGGAAGGCTGGCGAATATTCACGACATCGTTGGCCACACACTCAAGGCATTGGGCCGCAAGGGAGACCTTGCCGGCCAGCGAATCGTCGTGACTGCTGGTGGGACACAAGAACCAATCGACCCGGTTCGCAGCATAGCCAACAAGTCGTCAGGCAAGATGGGCTATGCCCT
>CAZFXX010000511.1:0-1690 GCA_964522985.1 uncultured Desulfobacteraceae bacterium | reverse complement strand
CAGACTGGAGCACTAAAACATATACTCATGGTGAATGGTACAAAGAGAAACGAGGTATCGATATGAGTAGGCATCCGACAGCTAAAGAGCAGCAGGATGCGTGGGTAAAGAGTAGATGTGGTGGCAATGGTGATTTATGGCCGAGAATAATTTATGTGGAGGATAAGGTTCAATGAATATAGTATATACATATGTTTGTGGTGATATATTACATAGCGGTCATATAGCATATTTGCGAAATGCTAAAAATCTTGGTGATAAACTCATTGTGGGTGTATTGACAGATGATGCAATCAGAGAAGAAAAGACATCACCAGTAACGCCATTTGATGAAAGATGTAATATTATCAGAAGCTTAGAATATGTTGATTTAGTGATACCTCAACAAAAATACTCACCTATACGAAATATATATAATATCATGCCTGATATAATGGTGGAAAGTGAAAGCCATAGTGCTGAATTATTAAGGACAGTTGAAATGGCAGTAACAAATATCAAGGGACGACTTGTTATTCTACCATACTGGGCCGGTATCAGCTCAACCAAAATAAAGGACCAAATATGTAATGAAAAATAAGAAAATCTTCTGGAATATTTGGTCGTCCTATGCTACCTATTACTTTGGAAAGGTAAATCTTTCTATTGTTATACCGGCTCTCTTAGCTACATACAGTGATTTAACTTTAATGAATGTTGGATTAGTCTCAAGTGGCTTTTTCTTTGCATACGCTATTGGACAATTCTTACATGGTCAGATATCAGAACATTTCAATCCGTTTAATTATATCGCTATAGGACTAATCTGCTCGGGTCTTACTAATCTTTTATTAGGGTATACAGCGGGTTTTTTCGTGTTGCTATTGTTCGGTGAAATAGCAGATGGATTCTTTCAGTCAATGGGTTGGTCATCATGCGTTAGAGCTAATGCCTTAACTCAGGATGCGGATGATAGGGAAAGAACTACAACGATATTAGGCACTTCATATCAGGTCGGCAACTCTATTACTTGGTTGATTTCAGCATTTGCTGTTGGCACATGGGGGTGGGCGGCAGGCTTCTGGATTGCTGCCATATTCTTGATATTACGTGGTGTTACACTATTGTTTACAAAACCTGATATGGTATTTGAACCAGCACAGAAAGTAAAGTCACAGTTTAAAAATACTCTATCATTTCCTATTATTTCTAGTGGTATTTCATTATGCCTGTTGAATATGGTCAGATATGGTGTTATTACATGGATTCCACTATATTTATTTCAGTCACAGAATATGACTGTTCAAGACATGGGAAAGATTGGTCTGAATGTTTGTTTAATACCTATTGCTGGAGTACTAGGAACATTGGTCTATAATAAAATTAAGATAAGTAGAGATTTATTGACCTCTATGTTTTTATTTTTACTGGCAATTAGTTTCATGATACTGCCATTTACAAGCGGGTTGACATCAACCATAACACTTTTAGTAGGAAGTTTTTTCTTGTATGGTCCTCATGTGTTCTTGGTAACAACTATACCATCCAGATTTGTTGACCAAAAAATAGTAGCAGCATCGACTGGTTTTATTGATGGAATGGGTTATATAGGTACTGTATTGATCGGAATTATTATACCTATTCTGGTATCATTGGCAGGTGGTAATTGGGTATATGTATTTATTTTTTGGGCATTACTATCATTATTAAT
>CAZFXX010000510.1:0-1699 GCA_964522985.1 uncultured Desulfobacteraceae bacterium | reverse complement strand
TCAGACTTGAAGGTGATGACCCCCGCCGACAGCACGTTGAAATATTAAATCCCCTTACTGAAGATCAGGCGGTGTTGAGGACCTCGCTGGTGTCCGGTTTGCTGGAAACCGCCCATTTGAACACCACCTATCAGGAAAAAAACCTCACGGTTTTTGAGACCGGCAAAACATTCATCAGCCAGGGTCACGATAAACAGGGCCTGGAAACCGAATCGATAGCCGCCCTCTGGACCGGGAATATTATTGATGCCGCATGGCATACAAAGGCCCGGGCATGTGATTTTTTTGATATCAAAGGTGTTGTCGAAGCCCTGTTTTCAGGGCTGAATTGTCCGAATGTCGCATTTACAAGCCTGCCCAATGACCGTTGTTGTTATACAAAACCCGGTCATAGTGCTCAAATTTTCAGCAATGGGAAGTTCATGGGTATCATTGGTGAAGTCCATCCAAAGGTCCTTGGCGCCTATGACCTTAAACAGGCCGCCTTTGTTTTTGAAATGAATGCGGATGCGCTTTTGACTGTAGTGACTGACGATATCCAGGCCAGGCCCATTCCCAGATTCCCGTCAACGGATCGGGACATCACGCTGATCTTCGACAAAGACCTCGAATCCGGCGCCATACTGGCCAATCTTGAAAATTTTGACGAACCGTTGCTGGAAAATATTTGCCTGTTTGATGTCTATGAAGGAGCACCCATCCCCGACGGTAAAAAAAGCATTTCATTCAGGCTGACCTACCGTTCACCAGATAAGACGTTGGAAGATGAAACGGTAAACACGCTGCACAAAAGCATCACGGAAAGACTTTTAGCCCTATTTGACGCCACACTGCCATCCTGATGGGTTTATACAAAGGCAGCCAAGCAGATGATTAAAAAAATGACGCCTTTAAAATCAAAATTTCCGGACAAGCTCTATTATAAAATTGGTGAGGTCAGTGAAATTGCCGGGGTTCCACCTTCCGTTCTGCGATTCTGGCAAACCGAATTCCCGCGCATAAATCCCAGGCGTACACCTTCCGGGCAGAGGCTTTACCGTAGAAACGATATTGAACTGATTCTCAAAATTAAAACATTGCTGTATGAAAAAAAATTCACGATTCAGGGTGCCCAACAAAGGTTAAAAACCGGAAGCGGGAAAAAAACCCCTGCTCAGACCATGACCCTTGATGAAATTCGCATCGAGCTGCAGATCATCCGCAATATCCTGAGTTCATAATAATCATAGAATAACTTGTCGGTTTTGCTTTTTTCAATACTCACCCCTCATTGTTTTTATGTTTTGTCAAAATTTTTTATTTTTTACCTCCCAGGGCATGGCGTTATTTGAAATTTACTTGAAATTGTCCAAAGCCATCCAAATTTTTGCGAATTATTTTTTTAAAATAGATTGACATGGATATTTTTTTATCTTATTTAACTATTTTTGTTTGGTAAGCGGGCATAGCTCAGTTGGTAGAGTACAAGCTTCCCAAGCTTGGTGTCGCGAGTTCGAATCTCGTTGCCCGCTCCATAACAATCCGCCTTTTCCGACGGTAAGTTATTAGTAAGGGGTAGAATTTTTGGTTGGTTGCAGTTTCGATTAATTTTCTTAGTCTATGGTTATAATTATGAACTGATAAATTCAGCTTTCTACCAAAAAAGAACTACCTCAGTATTTGGAAACGGGCGAAAAGCCCGTTTTTTGTTTTTTAAGGG
>CAZFXX010000509.1:0-1720 GCA_964522985.1 uncultured Desulfobacteraceae bacterium | reverse complement strand
ACGCCCGAGGTGACCTACCTGCCGGAGCGCATGGGCAGTTTTTCCAACTATCTCACCGCTAAAGCCGGGGGCCTGGCCGATGTATCCGCGGCCCTGATCAAAGCCCTCTTTGATCAGGGAGCGGATGTTCATGTCGCCCTCCCCGACTATCGGGCGATATTCAATGACCGCCTGGCCCCTTTTTTGAATAAAGAGCAGGAAACCATTCGATCGGTCATGCCCGATGACAAAATCCATCTGGCCCAGGATCGCGCCTTTTACTATATGAACAAGGTCTATAGCGATTATGGCGGTGAAAACACAAATCTGGGGCTGGCTTTTCAGAGAGAAGTCATCAACAATATCATCCCCCGGGTCAAACCTGATCTGATTCACTGTAACGACTGGATGACCGGCTTGATTCCGGCCATGTCCCGCCGAATGGGAATTCCCTGCCTTTTTACCCTGCACAACATTCATACCGTCAAATGCACGCTGGCCCACATTGAAGACAAAGGCATTGATGCCGCCTATTTCTGGGATAATTTGTACTATGACGAGATGGCTTACGATTATGAAAGCGTCCGTTCCCTCAACCCGGTTGATTTTCTGGTCAGTGGGGTTTTTGCCGCCCATTTTGTCAACACGGTCAGCCCGGCCTTTCTTGATGAGATGATAGAGGGCCGTCATGCATTTGTCGCTCCCTCGCTCATGCGGGAACTTGCCAACAAAAAAGCGGCCCAGTGTGCGGTTGGCATCCTTAATACCCCGGATCCGGCTTTTAACCCGGCATTGGACAAGAAACTTCCCCGGTGCTACACCCCCGATACCCATGCCGACGGAAAGATGGAAAACAAGCGGGCCCTGCAAAAAGCACTGGGACTGCTTCAAAATGAAAATGCCCCGATTTTTTACTGGCCCTCAAGGCTGGATCCGGTGCAAAAAGGTTGCCGTCTGTTAACCGACATCCTGTATGATGTCATATCCAAATACTGGGATCAGCAGGTGCAGTTCGTATTTATCGCCGATGGTGAATATCAGCAGTATTTTAGAGATATCGTGAGCTTCCACCGGTTTTATGACCGGGTGGCCATCTGTAACTTCAACGAATACCTCGAGCATCTGGCTTACGGGGCCGCCGATTTTGTTCTTATGCCGTCTCTTTTCGAACCCTGCGGTCTGCCTCAGATGATCGGGCCCATCTACGGAACCCTGCCGGTGGCTCATGATACCGGCGGCATCCATGACACCGTTACCCCCATCGATACGGCAGGTAACACCGGAAACGGTTTTCTTTTTGAAATATTTGATGCCCGGGGGCTGTCCTGGGCCATTGATCAGGCACTGAATTTTTACCGATTGCCCGCCCGGGTAAAAGCCGGGCAGATAAAACGAATTATGCAGCAGAGTGCGGCCCTTTTCAATCATTCGGTTACCGCCGGCCAGTATATTGATCTTTATGAAAAAATGCTGAAACGTCCTTTGATAGTGTAACCAATTCAAACACTGAATATTGAAAAGTGAGAATTGAAAACTTGTGGTATCGCTCCGCTTTATCTTTTTTATTTAAATCGATAGCATTCCGTCATTATTCAATTTTCACTATTCACTTTTCAATTATACCAGGCCGATGCGGTGGGCACAGCCCACCCTACGATGGATTGAACATAGAACCTGTGAACGCTTATGGTAATTGAAATGACTGATAATTCCATGCTTGTGCAGCGCCTGCTGCACGACG
>CAZFXX010000508.1:0-1726 GCA_964522985.1 uncultured Desulfobacteraceae bacterium | reverse complement strand
TAGATGTCGGATTAGGCATAAAAACAACTGCAAGTCCACGACTATCAACATGAATCCAATGACTACAATATTGCAAAATAGAACTATCAACATCTTCTATACTTGGAAGAAGTAGAAATAAATTATTATGGTTTTTTCTTCCAATTGTAATAATCTGGTGTAGTTGTTTATTATTACGCGTCATAGCATTCTTTTTTGCAATAGTTATTACAGCCTCATCAGCACCAATTATTGCCTTTCTGCTATCCATACATGAACTCTGAAGTGATTCAATAGTATATAGAATATCCCTATCCATATTAAAAGGAGTATACCCAGTAAGCTTTATTGGTTCCTGACCTTTTATTAGGCAATCATTGCAGTTTTTTTCCAATTTTTCTATATCCTCAAATCCAGAAGCAACTTTTATGAAGAACGTACTCTTTCCTGACCCAATATCCCCTGTGATTAGTATGTTATTGCACAAATCGTATTCAATTCTGTCAACTAACAAAAATCTAAAATCTTTCATAGAAATAATATTTTTCCAGTATTTTTTTCCAGGATACTTCATTATAAATTACTAACCTCCATTGTGGTTCTTAAGTCTTCTAAACTAGAACTTAAATAAAATTCTGTCGAAATTATACTTTTATGCCCCGCAAAGTTACGAACCTGTATTAGTGGCATTCCAGAGTTCAATAAATGTGTTAATCTACTAGCTCTTAAAACATGTGGATGTGATGGTTCTCCAAGTATCTTTATGGATCTTTTTCTAAATAATTTTTCAAAACTATTTCTTTTTCTTTTAATAAAGTTGTGTAATATGTTTTCTTCCCTATACAAATATAGACCTTTTTCCGATAAATTCAAAAACTCTCCAGAGCACATCTCCTCTGACAATTTCATTTTTTGTTTAAAATATTTCTTGTATTTTTTAAACACAAACAGGGGCTTTTCTAATATTAATTTACCATCCCTATTAATTAAAAATTTATATATTTTTGTCATGAAGTAAGGGTTAATTAATATTTTTCTTTTTCTTCCTGATTTTGTTATCGGGATTACTAATATTCCATATTTTTTTATATTATTATCCCACTCGCTCCATTTAAAATCCTTAACTTTTATTCTGTATGCTTCATTAATCCTTAGGGCACAAATATAGAGTGTTTCTGTAAAAAGCTGATGGTTCTCTGGCAATGACGGAATCAATTTATAAATATCTTTTTTTGATAAAGTTTTTACATCATTGTTGTCACGTGTATCACTTCTTTTTGGGAACTCAATAAAACTAAACCTTCTACCAAATTCTGAAAAAACAAACTTGAGAAATGTTTTTGTTGCACTTATATAAATACCAGACCTTCCATTTAAAAAATCATGAATATTTCTTGCGGTTATGTTGGGATATTCAAACTTGTCTTTTGGAATTAATTTATCTATTATTTTTATGTATGCAGTAGTGGTATTGATACTCTTTTCATTAATAGTTAGCCACACATCAAACTTATTAAGTAGCCATCCCCTATCTGTTCTCTTTTTATTTACAACTTTATATAGTTTTAATGGTGCATCTAAATCTACTTCTTCTATTATTGGATTACCTTGTATCTTTTTCATGTATCTCAGTGTAAAATTTTATCTATACCTAAGTCACAATAATTGTAATTATGATGACTTTTTAGACTATCTAAATGAATGATGAATTAATAACACCTATTATTAAATATTATTAATAATAAAA
>CAZFXX010000507.1:0-1730 GCA_964522985.1 uncultured Desulfobacteraceae bacterium | reverse complement strand
TATTACCAGCATTCTTTTACTTATTCCCATTACTACTTTCATATCATGTCCTATTAATATAATAGTCAATTTAAACTTATTTTGTATATCCAAAATAAACTTCATCAGCTCACTACTTTCCTGAGGATTCATTCCAGCCGCTGGTTCATCTAAAAGTAATAATTTTGGATTAGTAGCTAATGCTCGAGCTATTTCCAATCTCCTCTGCTCTCCATAAGGAAGACTTCCTGCCAAATGATCCTTTAAATTATCTAAATGTACTACTTTCAGTAATTCCATAGCCCGTTCATGAATACTATCCTCTTCCTGTAAATAAGAAGGCCACTGCATAATTGTTTTCCAAATAGATGATTTTATATGAACATGGGTGCCAACTTTTACATTATCTAAAACAGTCATATTGGAAAATAGGCGAATGTTCTGAAAAGTTCGGGCAATACCTAAAGAAGTGATTCGATCCACTCCCAATCCGCTTATTTCCCGGTCATAAAAATAAACCTTACCTTTGGTCGGTTTATATATCCCGGTTAACATATTAAAAATAGTAGTCTTACCGGCTCCATTAGGACCAATCAAGCCTACCAATTCTCCTTCTTTTAATTCCAAGTTAAAATTAGAAACTGCAGTTAATCCACCGAACTGCATGCAAATACTATCGGTTTTTAGAACACTCATCTTCTTAATCCCCTTCTTTTATGTCTCTTTGTTTGGGAAATAATATTTTAAAAAAACCTTCCCAAGACCATTCTTTTTTTCCCATAAGTCCTTGCTTAAAGAGTAGTACAAAAGTCATCAGTAATATAGCAAATACCAGCATACGCATTCCCGGAATACCGGTTAAGTGTAAACCAAAAATATTCATTGGTGCCTCTACAGCCCTTAATAATTCCATTGACACGGCAATAATAGTAGCTGAAATAATTGTACCGGTAATACTGCCCAATCCTCCCACAATAACAATGACGATTAACTGGAAGGTCAATAAAAAGCTAAATGTATTGGGATCAATAGTCATAACTAAACTTCCAAGTAAAGCTCCACCTAAACCCGCAAAAAAAGCTCCTACTGTAAAAGCTAATGACTTGTGAAAAAAAAGATTAACACCCATGGCTTCAGCAGCACTTTCATTTTCTCGAATAGACTTTAATGCTCTACCGTAACTACTATTAACTAAATTTTTTACCACCAGTACAGTCAATACGGCAATTCCCCAGGTCCACCATAAATTCGTATAGATAGGCAATCCTTTAAGGCCAATAGGTCCATTGGTAACGCTCTGCAAATTATTAAACACAACCCGAATTATTTCAGCAAATCCAAAGGTCACAATAGCCAGATAATCTCCCTTTAACCGCAGACATGGTGCACCTATTAAAAAACCCATCAGGGCAGCAACTAAACCGGCAAAAATTAGTGATACAAAAAAAGAAGTCTCTATAACTCGAAAAGGCATAATCAAAGGGGTGATAAAGTAATTCACTTCTTTTATTTGTGGAGACATGTATAAAAGCGCAGAAGCATAAGCACCAATTGACATAAAACCAGCATGTCCCAAAGAAAATTGACCGGTAAATCCGTTAATTAAATTAAGACTAACTCCCAATATAATATAAATAGCACATAAATTTAGTATTCTGATAACATAAGCATCAAAGTTTCTTTCTGCAATTATAATAAATATAATTACTAATAGAATAACAATGCAGTTTAACTTATTATTATTTTTCATT
>CAZFXX010000506.1:0-1734 GCA_964522985.1 uncultured Desulfobacteraceae bacterium | reverse complement strand
TCCATCCCATGGGACGAAAGGATATCCCTTCAAAGGGGATTTTTGCCACATGCAGCCCGGCCCGGGTATCTTTAATGACGCCGGTGGGAAAGGTTGAAACTGGGTTGTCTGAAAATACCCAACTTTAAAAAAAGTACAACCGCCCCAGTTACTATTCTCTTATGACAGGTTGTTACGGCGCTGCGGTCCATAGAAAATATCTCTGGTTGAAAATTCTTCATTCTTTTTTTGCAGTTATGAACGTTCTGCACGAACGACTCATGTCCCGTCTCACGTTACCACCGATTTTAAGCAGTCTTCCGCGAAATGCCCTCGAACCATCCCCCTGCCAACATGCCTTGACAGCAACTTATAGTTGTTTTGTTCATAACGGATTCGTCCGGTAATGATGGCGGGATGGATTTTTAATTTTTCGGCGAGGGTATATACCTTGAGAACTGTCGCCTTGCTGCCAAGGGGCTTCTGATCCCATACCTTTTGGGGAATCAGTCCACGGATTGCCATGTCGTCGGCTTCCTTTTCGATTTTATCTTCTGCACCGGCGTCATGCCCGCGCAAGTCCATATCATCGACGATGATTTGCCGGGAGCCGGATAGATGCTTTGAAACGTGCGCCAGTTCATGCAGCAGGCAAAACCAGAAATTATCGATACGATCATAGCGTAATGTCAAACCAACGACCGGCGTCCCATCCGGCATCAAAAAAGCCGCCCCGTCCAGATAAGTCTTTGGCAGGTGTGGCACCACAATCAGGTAAATCCCCTGCTTTTCCAGATATTCTCTGGCCAGCAAAGGACCGTTTTCAAAATAGCTCAACCGGGCGATGTCCTGGAGGGTTCTCAAGTTAATCGAGCCCTTGGCATACTTGTTTTTTAACAGTTTTTTCCGGGCAAGCAGCAAAGCGCGAATACACCAGGCTGTCAATGCGTAGGAATCCATTTTTGAATTGTACCGCAAACCTTTTCCCCGCCGAAAAAAGGCGGCCGGCACGGCATCTATCCCCCCAGCGTGTGCGATGAAACCGTGCATCAGCTCTTCGGCCCTTTCCTTTATGTCATTCCCCTTTGGCAACCAGCCGCGGTTGGCCATTTCAACCACTGGAAATTTATGCCATTCCAGATCCTGAAGCGCCTCCGGGAAACCGGCACCCGGCTCCTGGAGAAGCACCTCGGCGGATATGCCCAGATTTTTATTGAGCGATCGCATCATGGCCAGTGTCAGCGGACATTTGCCATTTAAGACCTCGGACACCTTGCTCTTGGAGCCCATGTAAGGGACCATCTCTTTCTGGGAAAGTCCCAATTGGTCCATTCGGAATTTAATCGCTTCGATTGGATCGGGCGGGCTGATAGGATAATGCTTATCTTCGTACATCTCCACAAGGGCTGTCAGCAGTTCCAGTTCATCCATGGCCTGAGTGCCGGGTTTTGCATCCATGAGGCCTTCAATGCGGGATAACGCCTCTTCGTAATCTTTTTCAGTTTTTATCAGGCGGCTGATCATTTAGATCACCTCCTTATCGATTTTGTCCTGCTTTTTTTAACCACGAAATACACGAATTACAGGAAAAAACAATAAAATGTATCGCTCAATTGCACATGGGTTGTGCCTGACTTGCGTTTATTTTTTTAAAAACGACCTAATATATTTATTTAAATATCATTATGTTACACAGTTGTATTGTGCCGTGATTGTGCTATTTTTCTCTTGTTGGCACAATAGAGCCCTTGTTTT
>CAZFXX010000505.1:0-1743 GCA_964522985.1 uncultured Desulfobacteraceae bacterium | reverse complement strand
CCGGTGTGGCCCGGATCACCCGGGACATCATATCGACGGTGGCCTCTGGCCCCATGCCGCCGATGATGCCAACTATTTTCTCTTTTTTGTTAATCAATTTCTGCTTTTTCCCCGCATAAAAACTTATAGGTACTATCTGGTTCCTCGCTGTTTCATGTTGGGAAAATTGACCAGATACAGCGAGGAAATAAAAAATTACATCAGGTCATGTCTTCGACAACAGACTTGATAATCAGGGCAATTATTTTACAATCATCCATCGAAAATGTCAGCGGTATCCGGAAGTCACACATAAAATCTAATATTTTGCGAGTCGCCGGCAATTCAGGCAGATCTTCAATATATTCCCAGCTGTCAAAAGAACTGGTAAAGCCGTTCGGTTCGGCCCAGCCGAACCACTTGATTTCCACCCCGCGCCGTCCGCACTCAGTCAGAAACGCCATCACCTGCTGACGCGTTATACCGTCTATTGTAAACTGGATGGAACTACCCACATAGGCTTCCCGCGGGTCTCGTTTGGGCACTCCAATATGATCGATCTTGTTGAGTGCTTCTTCCAGTAAATCATAGCGTTCATTCCAACGCCGGCATTGCGTTTCGATATTCCTAAGCTGGGGTCGCAGCATCGCGGCCCTCAGGTTGTCCATGCGCATACTGAAGTTGGGCGTTATTTTTTTATACTTTTCAAAAACCGTCGCCGCTGGCCGGGAGAGGTGCCGTTCATAAAGCATATAAGATCCGGAAAAAAAGATGGCCTGGGCGATCACCGCCTCATCATTGGTCACCAGCAGACCACCCTCACCTGAATTCATATGCTTGTAAGTCTGGGTGCTGTAGCACCCGATCTTTCCGAAGGTACCGCTGGGGCGGCCGTCCCATCTGGCCCCCATGGTATGGGCACAGTCCTCGATTAAAACCAGGCCATGGCGGTCGCAGATCTCCACGACCCGATCCATATTGGTGATATGGCCCCGCATGTGGGAAAGCAAAAGATATCCGGCACCGCTTTTCCCGGCCTTTTGATCCAGATCATCCAGATCGATCGTATAGTCTTCCTTTATTTCCACCAGCACCGTTCGGCCACCGGCGTTTTCAATCGCCCCGGGTACCGGTGCCAGGGTATAGGCATTGCACAGCACCTTGTCGCCGGGTTTTACCCCTGCGCTTTTCAGAGCCAGATAAATGGCGCTGCCGCACGAGGCGCAGGACAAACAGTATTTTGTCCCGACATAGGCGGCGAATTCTTTTTCCAGCAAGGCGGCTTCCGATTCTTCACCGGCAGTCGTATTGTAGCGATGCAGCCTGCCGCTACGCATCAGTTCCACTGCCCGCTGGATCCCCTCTTCCGGGATGGCTTCCTGTCGGGTAAATTCTTTTGTAAATATAATTGTTTCCGAATTTTTTATACCCATTTTTCCCCCCAGCCGAGGCAGGCTTCTGAAAGCCCGCCTCTTGATTTTTCCTTATCACATTAGCTAATTTTTGGGTTGTAAACCTCAAAATCGAATTTCTCATCTGGGAAATACTTCCGCAACCGCACGTCCGCGGCGCGGGCATGGCCTTCCATGCCTTCTATCCGCGAAATACGGGAAGCCACCGCACCGATCTTGCGATTTGCCTCGGTGGTCAATTTCTGATAAGTGACCGTTTTGATGAATTTTCCAACACTCAATCCGCCCGAATAACGAGCGGCTTTCTTGGTCGGCAGAATGTGGTTGGTACCCGACGTTTTATCTCCATAAG
>CAZFXX010000504.1:0-1746 GCA_964522985.1 uncultured Desulfobacteraceae bacterium | reverse complement strand
TACGGCATATTAGTATTCAAATTTGTTTTATATTGAAATGTGGAATACGGCTAAATAGCCGCCTATTTCTAATACGCGGCTTTTTGCCGTACATTCCTTTTTTTGTAAATTTTTTAACATTACGATATTACATAGATACAATGCGATTGAGGCGTATATTGAGATTGCAAATGCGCAATTATTTTCTCTTTTTTTGTCCTTTATCAGCCCGAGCCTTCTGGGCCTTCTGGATCTTGGCCCATGTATCACGCAGGGTGACGGTGCGGTTGAAAACCATGGCTTCAGGACTTGAATCCCTGGTGTCGACACAGAAATAACCCAATCGCTCAAACTGGAAACCGCTGCCGGGAGAGGCATTGGCAAGGCTCGGTTCCACATAGGCGGTAGTTGTTTCCAGGGATTCGGGATTCAAAAACATTTTGAAGTTTTCTCCTTTCTGCACCTCATTGGGGTTTTCTCGGGTAAACAACTGACTGTACAGCCGCACCGTTGCCTTGAGCGCATGGTTGGCTGAAACCCAGTGCAAGGTGGCCTTGACCTTGCGGCCGTCCGGTGCGTTACCGCCACGGGTGGCAGGGTCATAAGTGCAGTGCAGCTCGATGATTTCACCGGTTTTTTTATCCTTGACCACATCCACGCATTTTATAAAAAAGGCGTAACGCAGCCGGACTTCACGACCCGGGGCTAGACGGAAAAATTTTTTCGGCGCGTCTTCCATGAAATCATCCTTTTCAATATACAGAATCCGGGAAAACGGTACCTTGCGGCTTCCCATGGCAGGGTCGCCGGGATTGTTGATAGCATCGAGCTGATCAACTTTATCTTCGGGATAGTTGGTAATGACCACCTTGAGCGGCCGCAGGACCCCCATTACCCGGGGCGCATATTTGTTCAGATCTTCCCGTACGCAATATTCGAGCAGGGCCATGTCCACCAAGCTATCGCGTCTGGCCACCCCGATCCGTTCGCAGAAGTTGCGGATGGACCTGGGGGTGTATCCCCGGCGTCGCAGACCCGACAGGGTGGGCATGCGCGGGTCGTCCCAACCGGTAACATATTCTTCGTTGACCAGTTCCACCAATTTGCGTTTGCTGAGCACGGTATAGCTGAGATTCAACCTGGCAAATTCGATCTGCTGGGGATGACATGTCACCTCGATCTGATCCAGGAGCCAGTCGTACAACTCGCGGTTGTTTTCAAACTCCAGGGTACAGAGCGAGTGTGTAATGCCCTCAATGGAATCGGAAAGGCAGTGGGCAAAATCATACATGGGATAGATACACCAGTTGCTGCCGGTACGGTGATGATCAGCCCGTCGGATCCGATACAAGGTGGGGTCCCGCATGATGAAATTAGGAGAGGCCATATTTATCCTGGCCCGCAGAACACGGGACCCGTCCTCAAACTCACCGGCCCGCATCCGTTCAAACAGGTCCATGTTTTCCGCTACGGACCTGTCTTGAAAGGGGCTGTTTTTGCCGGCCTCGGTCAGGGTACCCCGATATTTTTTGATATCTTCGGGGCTCAGGTCGCAGACATAGGCCTTGCCGATTTTAATGAGCTGCCGGGCATATTCATACAATTGTTCAAAATAATCAGACGTATAAAAAAGACGCTCATCCCAGTCAAAGCCCAGCCATTGGACATCTTTTTGGATCGATTCGACATATTCCACTTCCTCCTTGCCAGGATTGGTATCGTCAAAACGCAGGTTGCAGGTGGCGCCCGGGTGTTCAGCGGCAATGC
>CAZFXX010000503.1:0-1750 GCA_964522985.1 uncultured Desulfobacteraceae bacterium | reverse complement strand
TTTTTAAATCAGCGATAGCTACAAAACTGTGAACCGTTAACCGGCAACCGTAAACGTCTTTCTCAGGTATAATCCTGTCTATTTTTTCAATTGTGCTTTAAACGGCCGATACAAAGGATCACCGATCAAGACCATTTTCCACGACAGATACGGCAGACTCAGCAGATAGCATTCCGCCAGTGTTAGATATCCATCGGTGAGAAAGCCGAAAAAAAGCTCAGGGATGGGAAATGCTTGGACATAGGGTTCTGCCACCGGACCGATGGTTGCGGCAACGCCCTCTTCCAGCATGCGTTTGCACCACACCTGGCTATCCGACCGCTTCAGTGTGGTGCACTCGGCACTGGCAATATGATACCCGATAGCCCCGGGCTGCCAGTCAAAGGCATCTACATATTTTGCCAGGCTGTACCACCCGCAATACAGAGCCGCCCGGGGGCATTCTCCCGGCTGAAACAATTCCTGTTGATCATCGATCACAACAGGCAACCGTCCGCTTTTTCGGACACCATCGGCCGCCATATGGATGGAATTATCATACAGGGCATACCCACTGAGCTTTTGGGATTTGGGGCGCTGCCACCGGGCATCAAAATAGGCTTTTCCGGCCAGACCGTTTTTTTCAGCAGCAACAGCATCATCAATCAGCCTGCGCACAATAACAGGCGAAGGCCCATCCAGCCGGCTGACCATGATCACATCATTTTTCGAAATCTCTTCCTTTTTGTCTTTAAACCCTATAAAAAAAGGATTCGGTACCCACATGGCCAATGGATAAGCAGGGGCCGACACCAGCATCAGTTCGGAATCCACCGAGGCCCCGGTATTGTGGGCCATTTGGAACGCTCTGATCTTTTTTGCCACAGCAGACAATGCCTCTTTTAACTGTTTTCTATCAGCATCCTTTGACATTGTCTTCAACTGGTCGTTCAATTGCTTTCGCTCGGCCTTCAGACCATTCATCTCTGTCTGCTCTGCTTCACGCAATGGAACACCCCTGACTCTCAGAGGAACACCGTACACCAACACCACACACCGAGGTCGCTCTGATTGCCGGTATTTTGCAAGTTCTTCCCGGATGGGTCGTGCAATTTTTTGATCATATTCCTCACGGGTGCAGGTCTCGGCATCCGTCACAAAAATTTTCAACAGATTTTGTTTTGGCACGCCCCGCTTTGCCATGTAATAGTGGGCCAGACCGACACTGCCCCGGGCATTGAGGTTGGCAACAACCAGCAGTTCATCTGTCTCCAGAGCCCGGCATAAACCTGAGAAAAAAAATGGCCATACAAAAAGTATGGCCACAAAAAACAAAATTTTGATTTTAGTCGACAACTTCATAAAAATTTAGCAGCCTTGGTTAAATGCGCAGAAAAAGTAAAATTGGACACAGATTAACACGGATGACACGGATCACTAAATAAAAACACAAAAGCTGTGCTTTATTTTTTAACTCAGCGAAGCTGACTGAAGCATTGTCCTTGCATTGACCTTATCCGTGCAAACCCGCGTTAATCCGTGTCCCCAAAAAATAAAATAAGGCGGCATTCCATCATTCAAAACTCAAAATTTATAATTCAAAATTATCTATCGTTTTCCACTGCCTCATTTTTCTTGACGATAGCACCATCCCATTTTATATTCAGATATGTAAAAAAGCGTTATTCGAAACAAAGGAAGGAGAAAAAAATAAAAATGAATAAACTCATAAAAGCTGACATTTACCATGATGGCGATTTTTTTTGTGGAA
>CAZFXX010000502.1:0-1771 GCA_964522985.1 uncultured Desulfobacteraceae bacterium | reverse complement strand
GTACTAAAAAATCCTATTAGTAATTTTACCTTAGGAAGTGATTATGCAAACAATGTAATAAAAAAAATTTGTGATGATATATCATAATTTTTCCTTGCACATTGTTTTCGTTTCCGAAAAAAACTCGCTAAGAACTCTGCGAATAAACAGGCAGAACCTTTCCTCTGCCTGTTTTCCGTGAATCATGAACTTTTTCAAGTTTAAATTCGAGGTCACTTGAACGTCAACAATTGTTTTATGAATCTCCGGGAATTTCCAAAAACGGAGGCAGCGCCGGTCGATGGTTCATATCCGTCATGATAGGATATCTGAACCCCATTTTATGTGTTCCTTCCAACCCGTTCATCACTGCGTCAAGTTTATCCCCTGGAACAGCAAAAATCACCTCGTGATCCTGAGTTGATCCGAAGATTCGATCTCCTCCGGAGGGGAGAACAAACTGGCATTCTCCGCACTTTGCCGTATACCCCACCACATCGACACAATCACCCATCCCGGTTGCCTGCGCTAGAACTTTCAGCCCGGCTCCCATTCCCGCAGCATGTCCGAGCCGCATGGCCTGGGCTGAATTTGCATAGATCACCACTACGTCCGGTTCAAAGCCCGCCCGGTTTAAGGGTGAAATCAAAAGATGACTGTACTCTCCCGGTTGGGGTCGTTTCTCTTCGGGAAAGGGTAACCCCGGAGGGACCTTTTCAATAAAACCCATGGCCACGGCTCCGCCCAGACAGCATTGATCATCTTTTCCAACCGCAATAGTCCACCCGTATCGCCGGGTCATACCAATGGCCTGGCAAATTGCTACCTGATACCCGAAATCTCGTACGGGCATTCTCACTTTTTCAGGTAGTTCACTCTCTAAACGGCATAATTTCAAGGCCACCGGAAATGTCTGAGGTCTTATATACTGGTGCAAAATCTCTTCGGCTCTTTTAAGGTCTGCCATTTTATCCTCCTTTCGAACAACTGTTAATTTTTTACAGACTGTGCGTGTTTTGTACACCTATTCATGGATGAAACTTTGAAAATC
Organism: uncultured Desulfobacteraceae bacterium; assembly: GCA_964522985.1. Taxonomy (GTDB): domain Bacteria; phylum Desulfobacterota; class Desulfobacteria; order Desulfobacterales; family 4572-123; genus 4572-123. Next base: position 741 of record CAZFXX010000502.1, on the reverse strand, counting down.
GGATCTTATGCAAGGCTGCTGTCACTGACCTTTCAAAACAAGGCGCCGTTTTCCAAGAAGGGCACTGATCTCTTCCATGGAATCATCGAATCGATTCGCGCCCTTTCTACAATGCCTCCGGCTTCCCGCTCGATCTAGCTCTTGAGTGTTTCGGAGAAGCTTTCATTCATTAATTTTTTCATCGACCCCAGTGAACGCATGGGACCTGAAGCAAAGGACCGTATGTGGTGAGAGGGGCATTAACAATATGCCGACAACAAAAAAACAAGAATCGTTTTGCAATAAAGGGTGTTTGTCCTTTGAAATATCAGTACCTTACCCCCTCTCGTAAAATGGCTTTGACAACAACAAAAACTATTTATGTGCTCCTTATTTATGTTATTGGAAGAACATATCTTTAGAATAAATATATGGATTATTTGCAACATTTTCAAGATTTTTCTATATGCTCCCGCCTTGTATTGATTGCCAATATTGGAGGTAGAGGTCCCGATGTTGGGAAAGTTGTTCTTGCTGATTAACAACCGAAAGTATGTATATGCTTTGAAATTTCATTTATATTGACTCCAGGAAGATGTCGTTCAACAGTTGTTTGTAATACCAATTTCGCAACAACAAGCCGTCAGATGAAACGAAGAGAGTAAGCGATCATGAATTGCCCCGCGTAGTATATGGGGAGACCGACGAGGCGATTGATGTATTGCTTTTTCACAAACCGATGGCGGGCAACGAAAATATCCG
>CAZFXX010000501.1:0-1783 GCA_964522985.1 uncultured Desulfobacteraceae bacterium | reverse complement strand
CATTGGGCGTGTAATGATCCGGATAGATAAAGGAGGTGGTGCCGATTCTGAAAGGGTAGGCCCCCTTAAATGTTTTGGGCAGGTCTTCGCGAAAACTTATCTTTGTCAATTTCAATCTCCTTTTTTAGAAAAAAAACATCACCACACATAAAATGCAGACCCACAGCATGGATGAGATCAGCATCAGCTCGCATCCCTTTTTGATATGATCTGTCCCCACCGCACCGAACCCTTGCCCGATATAGGGCTTTTCCACCAGATGGCCGTGGTAATAATTGGGGCCGCCCAGCCTGACGCGCAGAGCCCCGGCAAAGGCCGCCTCGGAATAGCCGGCATTGGGGCTGGAATGCCTGGCCCCATCCTGCCATGCGGTTTTAACGACTAAGGCACCCTTCGCGCCCAGAAGCTGCGCGGCAAAACCAATCACGAAAACTGAAAGCCTGGCCGGAATAAAGTTGGCCACATCGTCGATCCGGGCTGCAACCTTCCCGAACGCCATATAGGTCTCGTTTTTATACCCCACCATGGAATCCAGGGTGTTGATCATCTTATAGGCCATGGCCAAAGGCGCACCACCCAATGCTGCAAAAAAAAACGGGGATATCACGCCATCCACGAGATTTTCAGCCACGGTTTCAAAGGTTGCCCGGGCCACGCCGTCATCATCCAACCGCTCGACATCCCGGCCGACGATCATTGCCACCTGGTGCCTGGCTTTGGTCAAATTTTTCCGGCGCAGTAAGAGGGCGACTTCCATGGCCGCCTTTTCAAGTGACCGGGCCGACAGACAATAATAGATCAGCACAACCTGAATCAGCAACCCGGCCCAGGGAGCAAAGTTTCCGGCTACACGAACCACCCAAAAGGTCAGCAGCCAGGTTCCGATTATCAGAAAAACGGCGAAAAAACCACCGGCCATGATAGGGTGGCGCAATGTTTTTCTGAAAAAAGGTTCAAATATTTCAATGGCCCTGCCCATCCAACGGACAGGATGGGGAAAACAGCGGGGGTCCCCTAAAATCATATCCAGCACAAGGGCTGCCGGGAGAATATACCAGGGCGTTATCCAGTTCATATTTTATCCAATATGGTAAAGGTTGTTTCGTATCAAAATAATTTTTTCGTATTTTTACGGCAGCCGGGTGATGTCTCCAATCCTGCCTATAAAAAAATCCATTATATCCGGCATGGGCCCCAGCGGATTGACATTGCTGCTCATATCTATAATTTCATCTGTTCGTCAGTTCAGCTCCCGGGCCAGGTTATAAATATTGCCGCCGTATCCTTTCCGCACCCTTCCCCCAGCAATAAATAATTATATTTGGTGATCGTTCACGGTTTACAGTTACCCTATTTTTTTGTGCGTCTGGTCTTTTAGCAGATCTTTTGCATTACGTCAAAGCGACATTCGGCCCACAACCGGTCCGTGGCCCGATAATCAAATAACCGCCGATAAAAACAAAGGGGGCTACCGCAAGTTTTCACCTGCCCTGCCCCCTTTTTTAATATTTCCTGCAATGGAGAACCTGTTTATTTCACCACCCGCTGTAAGCGAGACTACACCCCGCGCACTAAATAAACATGGATAAAAATTTCTCAATATTCAGGATACGAATATTGCTGCCGGGAACGATTCTATCGACATCGGCGGTGGAAACCTGGAAGGCCATGGCAGAGGGAAACTTAACTGCAAACTTCCTCAAGGCATTGGAAATAGTCGTACTGTGCGATTTACATTCCACCAACATCCACGGTTTTCCTTCTCGCACGATGCAAAAATCCA
>CAZFXX010000500.1:0-1789 GCA_964522985.1 uncultured Desulfobacteraceae bacterium | reverse complement strand
CAAACACGGCGATGATTATCAGTGCCATTTTGTAAAAGGGAGTGAACTGGCAGAAGTCAGAATGAAAAAAATTGGTGAAGCCCTATCAAGCCTGGCCCTGGAAGAAGAGCGGGTAGCTCAATTCGATGTCGCAATCGATGATTATGACAAACTTCCCAACATGATTAATGAGTTTGTTGAAATGGTCGAAGAACTTGGGCCGAACCCGTTTAAAGGATTTTAGTAATTGATGATTGAAAATTAATTTTTCAATCATCAATATAAGAGGAGATATTAATATGACGGACAAATACTTGGTTGATCCTGATTTAGGTTTTATTAAAGAAATTGCCGGGTTGGGTGGCGGAGATTTAAAAAAATGCTTCCAATGTGCCACCTGTTCGGTGGTTTGCCCGATTTCCCCGGACAACAAACCGTTCCCCAGAAAGGAAATGATCGCCGCATCCTGGGGGCTCAAAGACAGGCTGGTGGGTAATGGTGATATCTGGCTGTGTCACAACTGCGGTGACTGCTCCACCCTGTGTCCCCGGGGCGCCAAACCCGGTGATGTACTGGCTGCAATTCGCCAATATGCCATTATCAATTATGCGACCCCAAAGGTGCTTGGCAAGGCGGTCAATGACCTAAAAAAATTGCCGGTGCTGCTGGCCATCCCGGCGATTTTATTCATAGTGGTGGGCCTGGTCCTGAAGCTGTTCGGCGTTAACTGGCTGAATTTTGCGCCCGGTGGTGATGAAATCGTGCATGCCCATTTTTTTTCAACCTGGCTGGTGGATATGATGATGATTCCGGCCTCATTGTGGGCAGTTGCGGTTTTTGGGCTAGGATTGAAACGGTTTCTGGCAGATGTCCATGCCAATGCCCTGGCCGAGGATAAGACGGACAAGGCGTCCATTGAGCCGGCAGGCTTCATGAAGGCCCTGCTCAGGGTTATTCCCACTATCTTAAAACATGAAAAATTCAACGAGTGCAGCGAAAACAAGGACCGGGCCACTGCGCATATGATGGTATTTTTCGGGTTTATCGGTCTGTTTATCGTCACCTCTATTTTCTTTATTGTGCTGTATGGGTTCCAGATTCATGGGCCCTATTCACAGATGAATCCGGTGAAATGGCTGGCCAACATAGCCGGCGTGTCCCTGGTTATCGGCAGCAGCCTGATGATAAAAAACAGGCTGGCCAAGAAAGATGATCAGGTATCAACCTATAAAGACTGGTTTCTGATCGGGCTTGCCCTGGCGCTGGGCCTTAGCGGCCTGTTGGCGGAAATGACCCGACTGGGCGGTCTGGCCGGTATCTCCTATTTCATCTATTTTTTCCACATGATGCTGGTTTGGTCCCTTTTTGTCTATGTGCCGTACAGCAAGCTGGCTCATTTAGCATACCGTACCGTTGCCATGACCTATGCGGAATATGGCAATCGAAAGTAGCCGATAAACAAATATTTGTACAAAAAAAGGGAAGCTTTTCTTAAAAAGCTTCCCTTTTTTTGTAGTCCGCTATTTTTGATACCAGTTTCCCTTATCGTCCTGAAGCCAGTGCCCGGGTTTGGCGGTGGCTCTAATTTTGATGGTCCTGCGGCGGCCGACGTTTTCAGTTGTGCTGCCTTTTTTTTTGGCAATGACCTTGTAGACCGTTTCCCGGTCCTTGTTTTCAGATGCCACCAGCTTTGCCTGGGGCTTTTGGGTGCTCATAAAATCCAGATATCCCCGGTTGTTTTCGCCGATGATGCCATCTGCCTTAAGGGCATTGATTTGCGGCAGCCTGGCCTTCATGCGCTCCTTGATGC
>CAZFXX010000499.1:0-1790 GCA_964522985.1 uncultured Desulfobacteraceae bacterium | reverse complement strand
CCGCATTGATCGTGATTGACCGGGTGATCGGAATAGAGAATATCGGTTTTGGCGGTAAGGGATAGCGGCATGGCGCATTGTTTCATCCGGTTAAACAGTTTCCGGATTAATTTAATCCTGCCGTTTTTACAATCAGGGTTAAGGGAATGGAAAAGTGGCGGCAGCGATGGGAAGGGCCTACCGTTGTATCGTTTATTGACAAACTGTGAGCCGACAACTGTTTTCGGTTCCGAAAACCAAAAATAAAACGTCTTAAACAGAGGTATCAACCATGATACGCAATTTATTTGCAGGAAAAATTCAAAGTGGGGGACTGAGCCTGAATATTTTTTCTCAGGATGAACTGGAACAGATTCATTCGGCGACCCTGGAAGTCCTCCACAGAACAGGTCTCCATATTGGGGATAAAGAGGCCCGTGAAATCCTTGCCGGCAGCGGTGCCATTGTTGATGAAAACACCGGCACGGTAAAATTCCCCTCCTATCTGGTGGAAGATGCCATCCGATCGGCCCCGTCAAAGGTGTTCCTGGCCGGGCGCAATCCCAAAAACGATTTTATTGCCGAAAGCAACCGGGTGGGATTTACCAATTTTGGGGAAGGTGTTTTTATTATTGATCCATATACCGGTGAACGCCGGGAAACCACGAAACAGGATGTTGCCGACAGTGCCAGACTGGTGGACTGCCTGGATGAAATTGATGTGTATGAGAGAGCCGTGGGAGCCTCGGACGTACCAGGGGGATCAATGCAGCTTCACAATGCCGAGGCCTGGCTGCCCAACACATCCAAACACGGTTTTATGGGGACCGGCAACGGGTATTTGACAAAAAAAATTTTTAAGATGGCGGCTGCCGTGGCAGGCGGGGAGGACAAGCTGAGAGACCGTCCGATTCTGTCCACCATTACATGCCCCATCAGCCCGCTGCAACTGGTGGGGGATACTTGTGAAATCATCATGGAGTCTGCCCGGGCCGGCATTATGGTAAATGTCCTGTCCATGGCCATGGCGGGCGGTTCCTCACCCGTTACCCTGGCCGGCACGCTGGTTGACCATAATGCTGAAGTTCTGGGCGGCCTTATCCTGAACCAACTGACCTGCAAGGGCGCTCCGTTCATGTACGGTAGTTCAACTACTGCAATGGATTTGAGATTTGCCGCAGCTTCGGTTGGATGTCCCGAATGCGCGATGATCAATGCGGCGGTGGCACAGATGGCACGGTACTACCTCCTGCCCAGTTGGGTCGCCGGCGGGTAGGGTGACTCCAAAGTTTGTGATGAACAGACCGGTCATGAAAAGACCCTTACCGGATTATTACCAGCGTTGGCAGGCGCCAACCTGATATACGGCCTGGGCATGATCGAGATGGGAATGACAATTGATTACGGTCAACTGGTCATGGACAATGAGTTCGCAAAAATGATCAAATTCACGGTCAAAGGAATTCCGGTAACAGATGAAATGCTGGCAGTGGATGCCATCCACGAGGTGGGTATCGGCAAGGATTTCATCAGCCATGAAAGCACCTATAAACATATGCGGTCTGCGTCCACACCAAAACTCATCAACCGGAAGACAAGGGAAAGCTGGGAGGCTGAGGGATCTACGGATATTCACCAGCGGTCTTTGGCACTGGCAAAAAATATTCTGGAAAATCACAGGCCCGATCCAATTGAAGATAATATCCTGGCCGAAATCCGTTCCATTGTAGAGGAAGCCGAAGAAGAGCTGGGTATATCCAATAAAAAATAAAAATTTAAACCCAAAGGGCATAGCTTACATACGTACCCGT
>CAZFXX010000498.1:0-1791 GCA_964522985.1 uncultured Desulfobacteraceae bacterium | reverse complement strand
TGTAATACGCCGACGACCGATAACGCAGTGAAATTTAATATGGGGCAGTCTATATCAGGTCCTCGATGACGGACCACACCCTTTCCTTGCCAAGGCGGGTTTTAGCGGAAAAAAGAATCAGGTCGGACCGCTCAACACCCAGGGTATCGGCGATAAGGGCAAACTGTTTGGCCTGTCTGGTCTTCGACAGCTTGTCGGCCTTGGTCACAACCAGTATCGCCGGAATAGTGAAAGAATCGAGCCAACCAATAAAATCAATCTCCTCCTGGCGGGGCGTGCGCCGGATATCCATGATCAGGACGACCCCTTTAAGGGTTTTGCGCGTGGAAAGATATGTCTCGATCATGGGACCCCAGTCTTTTTGGATACGGGCCGGAACCTTGGCATACCCGTAACCCGGAAGATCGACAAAGCTGAAGGTTTCGTTGATGTCAAAAAAATTGATCAACTGGGTACGCCCCGGCGTCGAACTGGTTTTGACCAGACGCTTGCGGTTAACAAGGGTATTGATCAGGGATGACTTACCCACATTGGAACGCCCGGCAAAGGCTATTTCGGGCAGCTCCGCCGGCGGGTAGTGGGCCGGTTTGACTGTACTTTTAATAAATTCAGCAGATTTGATAATCATTTTGTCTTCCGTACCCGGATATCCTCAATCGTTAAAAATTATACCGGGCGGTTAAAATAGTGTTCCAGCCGATTCATTCCCTCGGCAATGTTTTCCAGCGAATTGGCATATGAAAACCGAAGGTAACCTTCACCGTGCTTGCCGAAATCAATCCCCGGTGCAACGCCCACCTTTGCTTTTTGCAGAATATCAAAGGCCAGTTTATAAGAATCGCCGGTAATGTGTTTGACATTGGCAAACACATAAAATGCACCGGTGGGCTCCACGGTGATGCCCAGGCCAATCTCCCTGAGTCTTTGAATCATGAATTTTCTGCGCTGGTTATAGGTTTCCTTCATGCGCAGGACATCATCCCCGGCCTTTTTAAGGGCGCTTATGGCCGCTTTTTGGACCATTGTGTTGGCGGAAATAAAAAAATTCTGTTGAAGTTTCTGAATGGGCCGGACAAATTTTTTCGGGGCAATGAGATACCCCAGCCGCAGCCCGGTCATGGCAAACAATTTGGAAAAACCGTTTAATACAAAAGCCCTGTCCGTATATTCCAGAATTGAATGCTCTTTTCCCTCATACACCAGGCCGTGATAAATTTCATCCGAAACAATATAGGGAGAAAACCCTGCAATTGCCTTCATCCGACCGGCAGACAAAAGATTTCCCGTGGGATTTGAAGGAGAATTAATAAAGATTGCCTTGGTTCGATCGGTTATATTTTCCTGTATGGCTTCCGGGCGAAACTGGAACCCGTCTTTTTCATATACCGGAACAAAAACCGGCACGCCCTCAACAAACCGGATAAAATTGGGATAACAGGCATAATGCGGGTCCGAGACAATGACCTCGTCGTCTTTCTCGATCAATGCGGCAAAGGTCATGAATATTGCCGGGGAGCTCCCGGATGTGACGATAACCTGCCCTGGATCAACCGATACATGATAGGTGTCGTGGTAATAGTCGCAGATAGCTTCCCGCAGTTCAATCAATCCCAGGCTGTGGGTGTAATGGGTGTACCCCTCATTAATCGCCTTACAGGCCGACGCCTTGACACATTCGGGGGTATCAAAATCAGGTTCACCCACTTCAAGATGGATGATGTGGGCGCCCTGCTTTTCCATTTCACAGGCCTTTTCGAGAACATCCATGACGATAAAAGAGGTCATCTCCCG
>CAZFXX010000497.1:0-1798 GCA_964522985.1 uncultured Desulfobacteraceae bacterium | reverse complement strand
GAATCGTATATGCGTATGAAGACGTGATGGGCGGCGGAACAAAATGTGATCTGTCCAAAGCTGCACCCCTATACAGTGAAAAGGATGTTTCGATTGTTCCCTATGTCTTGCGTCGGCAAAGCCTCGCACTTTTTAAAGATTTTTTTTTACAGCCTGAAAATGATTACTGGAAAAACAGTCTGCTGGCAGAATATACGCTGGCTCAGAAATAATATCCGACGCGCCGGATGCTTTTTAACATCAGGCAAAAGCTTACTATTATGATTGTTGACATCAACTCTCAGACCTGATCGAAAAAATATGACATATGACCCGCTTCAAATAAAATCCATCCACTTTGAAAAAGAATTTCCTGAAGAATTGAATTCGCTTGCCGAAGAGAAGTGGGAGGCGTTTAGTCGGGCTTGTGAAAAAAGAAGCCTTGCGTCCTTAGGGGATAAAGAAATTGTTGAGATCGCAAAAAAATTATTTGTTTTCAGCAATTTTCTGGCAAACCGATGTACCCGGAACCCGGATGTGTTTTATAACTTGATTGACAGCGGAGACCTGTTCAGGACCTATGATGTCGGTGAGTATGAAACCAGGATTACCGGAGGATGTCGTGGCGTGGAAGATATTGAGGCGCTGTCCCTGGTTTTAAGGAGGATTCGGACCCGGGAGATGATCCGCATTGCTTTTCGGGAGCTTTCAGGGTGGTCGGATCTACTGGAAAGCTTGAATGACCTGTCAGCGCTTGCGGATGCATGTCTGGAAGGTGCATTGTCGGTAATATATCAATGGATGATCGAAGAATCCGGTATACCGGTTGGAAAAAACGGCCAGCCGCAACGTCTTGCGGTGATCGGTTTCGGAAAACTCGGGGGCCGGGAATTGAATTTTTCATCAGACATTGATTTGATGTTTGCCTTTCCGGAAACCGGAAAAACACAAGGCCGCGATAAGTCCATATCCAATGAAGAGTTTTTTGCCCGGTTGTGTCATCGCCTGATTGATGTGATCGGGAAGAACATGGCCGAGGGGTTTGTTTTTCGTGTGGATACCCGGCTCCGTCCTTATGGAGACTCCGGACCGATTGCCATGAGTTTGGATGCAATGGAATCTTACTACCAGGAGCAGGGGCGCGAGTGGGAGCGTTATGCACTGATCAAGGCGAGGGCTGTTGCCGGTGATAAAATTTTGGGCCGGGCGTTGCTGGATCGCTTAAAACCTTTTGTGTACCGACGGTATCTTGATTACGGCACATTTGAATCCCTGAGGGAGATGAAACGGAAAATAGAGCGGGAAGTCACCCGGAAAGGGATGAAGGCAAACATCAAGCTGGGTCCCGGCGGTATTCGTGAAGTGGAGTTTTTTGGGCAGATTTTTCAGTTGCTCAGGGGCGGTGTTAATATTGATTATCAGAAGCGCGGTATTCTGGCCATTCTGCAGACCCTGGTCAGTGACAACAATATCTCGGAATCTGTAAAAGATGAACTTTCAGACGCGTATGTGTTTTTGAGGTATGTGGAAAACCGGTTGCAGATGTTCGATGATCGTCAGACCCACAGCCTGCCAGCGGATGATGGACCGGGTAGATGCCGACTGGCCCTGTCAATGGGCTTTAAGGACTGGCAGGGCTTTTCAGTGGCACTGGCGGATCATATGGGTAAAGTGCACAATCATTTTCTCGCCTTGCTGGTCAGGGATAACTCTGAGAGCCGGATAGATGAGCAGATGAAACGCATTAATGATGTATGGAGCAATTTGTCAAACATTGATACCAATCTGAAGTTGCTCAAAGAGATCGGTTTTGATCCCG
>CAZFXX010000496.1:0-1803 GCA_964522985.1 uncultured Desulfobacteraceae bacterium | reverse complement strand
TCCGGCCTGTCCTGATTAGGCAGGCTGCCAATGGCTAAATAGTACTTGAATTTCTTTGAAACTCCAGTAGGATTGCATTTTTATCATATATATTGCTGCCGAAATAATTTAAAAATGGGATTTCATGTCAAAAAAATTAAAATTTGCCATTATCACATCAAAGCCGTTTTTGTTTTTTCTTTACTGGTTCATCCGTCTTTACTCCGCGACATTTCGTCTCACCGTTGAAAATGAAAAGCAGTGGCTGAATCATATCCATAACGGCGGCAGAGTGCTGCTCTGCGGCTGGCATCAGCAATTTTTTTCTGGAATCCGTTATTTTAAAAGATATGGTAAATACAAACCGAGCCTCATGATCAGTAAAAGTTCAGATGGACAAATCATTTCCGGGGTTGCCAACCAGACAGGGTGGTATACCGTACGGGGGTCTTCCTCCAGGGGCGGCCGCTCTGCGTTGCACATGATGATCCGCAAGTTAAAGGAAAACAGCCTTGCCGCGCATATTGCCGATGGTCCGAGAGGTCCGGCTGGGATTGTAAAAGCCGGGGTCATCAGTATGGCATCTGCCACCGATGCCATGATTGTGCCGATTTACGCGGATACGGACAAAGCTTGGTATTTCAACAGTTGGGACAGGTTCATGCTTCCCAAACCATTTGCCAGGGTAACCCTTCGGTTCGGCGATATGATTTCATGCCCGGTTTCCGAAACCAAGGAGGAGTTTGAGCGCCAGCGGGCTTTGCTTGAAAAAATCATGCTCCCGTCACTCCATCAAAAAACAGCCTGAAAATGATGAATGCAAAAATTCTGATAATTGATGACGAACCGGCTATCTGCAGCGGATGCAAGATTTTCTTCGACTCTTATTGATTTTTAAAACTATGGTGAGCCTGTCAGAATGTCTTTCCAGGCAACAAAACACCGCCATCAGGCCATTGAGTATCAGACAACAGGCAGGCCATTGCCTTTCTAAGCTTCCGGTCGATTGTTGCTCCGTTGTCCGGCTTACGCTCCCGCAGCAGGTTGTAAAATAAGTTAAATGGCAAACTTTTCCCAAGTTTTCATTGTCAGGAACCCCTTGCAATGTGGGGTCAAAAGGGATACGACTGCATTTAATAAATTGAATGGTTGAACGTGAATTTTTATGAATTCGATTGATAAAAACGATAGAGGGGAATCCCATGGAAGACTTTTTCGAATTTCTTGACACCCACCATATAAACTATGTCAAACACGACCACCCTGCCGTCTTCACGGTAGAAGAAGCCGACAGGCTTGTGCCCAAACTGCCTGCGGCAAAAACGAAAAACCTGTTTTTAAGAGATGACAAGGGCAAACGCCACTTTTTGGTTCTCGTCAGGAGTGACAAGCGGGTAAATCTCAAGGAATTAAAGGGGCTGTTGGACACGAAACGGATCAGCTTCGGTTCTCCACAGCGCCTGAAAAAATACCTGGGCGTGGATCCGGGAGCAGTATCCCTGCTGGCTCTTTATAACGACAATCCCCACGCGGTTGAAGTTTTTATGGACAGCGGCTTATGGGAATCCGAAACGTTCCAATTTCATCCCCTTGTCAACACCAGTACGCTGGTTATTGCAAAGGCGGATATCAAGCGTTTCTTTGCAGCGACCGGGCACGAAATGAAAGTTATTAATGTTCCAGGTTAACCGTTGACGGTACATTTCATCTACACTTGATCTCTGCAGAAAAAATAGGGTTTTTAAACTAAAGTTCCCTTTTCAGAAAGGAATCACCGACCACGCCCAGAGGACGTGGTTTGATGAAGACCCCTCGAAGGGGTCA
>CAZFXX010000495.1:688-1825 GCA_964522985.1 uncultured Desulfobacteraceae bacterium | reverse complement strand
GTATTTTTTCTGGCAACTTGGCGTATATACAAACGAAGAAATCGGCAATCTGTTTGAAGTTACCTATTCCAGCGTAAGTCGAAATGTTTCATCTTTCAGGAAAAAATTGCTGAAAGATAACAGTCTCAAAAAAATGATGGATAGAATAATGTTATAAATCAAGATATGACACCAATTCTGCTGTTGGTGATCAAATCGCACATCCGATCTGGCTTGCGAACCATTCTTAAGGATCCATATAGTGGCAAAGCCCTCAAGGATGAGCTGCATGGCCCGAGAAGTTATCGCGTTAAACGTTATCGGATCATTTATCGCGTCAGATTGAAAAAACAGCACATTGAAATCATCACCATAGGACCGCGAAGAATCATATACGAAGAAACATTCCGCACACTTTCAGGAAATCAGAATTCGCAAGCCATGTAAACACTGAGGAAAAGCCCAATCCCCCCCATAATGGAACCCAATGCCTTTACGGTCATACCCGATGTTCAATTTAATCTTTTACCTCAGACTTATTTCCGTCTCTATGATTTTTTCCGCCAACGGATTATTTTTATTTTAATTGAAAACGATTCGTACCCGTTCACGGGGGTACAACTGATGACGCACTTCCAACCGATGAACTGTAAGCATTCACAGGGTGCTACAGATGTGAGACACAGAGCGCATAGACGACCTTTTGTACTTTAATAACTCGGCAACAAAGCTGATGCGGTGCCCTGTGAATGATTACAACAAGAATGCCTATCGCCTCCGGCACCATCACTAGAATAAAGGGGTTCTCGCAAAATGCGAAGCCCCTATTTTTATTGGTTAAAAAAAGTCTGCGACCATCCCGAATCTGGAATAGTGGTCACCGGCAGCACCGATGAATTTGCGCCGCCGGATCTGGTTGAGCAACTATTTCTTACATGGAATCCGGACAATGCTTTTACAGTCATCAACGAGGCGGATCATTTTTTTTCGGGTTTACGAAAATACTGGCAAAAATCTTACGGGTAAAAAAATAACCTTATCTTAAGATCTGACATGACACTTGATGCCGCCTGATTTACTTATTTTTAATACTTCCGGGTCTTAACGACATCTCCTTTTACGGACCAGCCAGCTTGTCCATAAATGTATGGTATATAA
>CAZFXX010000495.1:0-678 GCA_964522985.1 uncultured Desulfobacteraceae bacterium | reverse complement strand
TTCTTTGTCCCATATACAATGAGTTTTGTATTTAAAACCCCACGCTTCAATAACTGCATCCGTCATAACATCACCGCCTCCCTCTTCTATTGCATTATCAAGGGCTCCTTCAATTGTCGGCGGGCCACTTGTGGGGATGAAAATTATAATATGCTGCACATCCTTGCCTTCGATTCCCCTGACGCGATCAGCCTTTTCAAGTTCAAATTCAGAGAGCCGGACAAGCTTGTTAGATACAACCGTAAAATCGCCATGTCGAACGGAACAACCAGATATGATAATAGATATCAACAGGATGAAGCTATATAACCAACATTTTTTACATCTCATAGAACACGCCTCCTATCTATATATTATGTCTTGTTTTAACAACCGTTCCTTTGATCTCTATCGCTTGCTGTCCAATAAAAAACCACCACATTTTACTATAAATTACACTGTCAATCAACAGGTCCCCGCCTCCTTTTTCTAAAGCATCGTCAACCGCATTTTCCAAATGGGGTGTTCTAAACGGTATGGGGAAAAAAAGAAAAATAAAGACTTCATCTTTTCCGATGACACTCCTCGTTTGAGGGAGTGTGTCGATGTCTATCATGTCCAGCTCAACACTTTTGGTTGATATCATACTCAAATCTGCCAGTCGCAAGGAACAACCGATGCTGCTTACTAAAAAACCGA
>CAZFXX010000494.1:0-1826 GCA_964522985.1 uncultured Desulfobacteraceae bacterium | reverse complement strand
ACTCGGGCATCTGGAAAGATAAATGTATAAAATACGTGGAATTTATGGTTGAAAAACTTTATGGGCTTGAGGAGAATAGGGCGATCTTTGTGCCGGCACCTTGACCCGAAAAGCCTGAAGTCGGAGGGCAGAAAAGAGGAATTGACAACAGTGCCAGGGTAATGACCCGAACTTTAGGCCAATTTCGTGAACGATAATAATGCCTATATCGGCTACAGCCCTAAAAAACGGAGAGCAGGTAAAGATCCATCAAAAAATGACCCTTTATCCAGAGGGAAAGAATTGAAAAAAAGATCTGGTAGTTGGACTTATGGCAAGTAATCGCACGTTCTGACAGTTCTGATTTTCGTGTGATACTCTCAATGTATCTGTCTTCTGATCTAATTAGAAAATTGGAAATTTCGCTGGCTGCGAAGATGCTTGAAAAATATTTATGGATAATCCAATTTATGGATCAATTTTACTGTAGTTGACTTTAATATTCCGATAGCCATGCAGTAAAGGGGACGCGAAGACCTGGGCGGTTTTTCCGGAACGATTTTTTGCGCGCCCCTACCACAACGTTGGGCAAGGAGAATTTGAATGGACAAAAATCGTTATCGTACATATGGTTTTATTGTTGCCATCATCGTTTGCGTTTTCGTGTTTTATCATCACATTGTTTCCCCGGTTATTCATGACAAAAGGATAAAGGCCAGCAATAACTATTCACTTGAACACGCCAAAGTAACATCTGAATTACAATCAGCGTTCCCGGATTGCTGCTTTAAAACCCCGCACTTCCTATCACTGGTTTTTTGATTTTGAAAAGCTATTCCCTTTTAATAAGTTTCACCGCTATAACCGTCATTAGCAGGCAATATTAAAATCCATATATATCAGTTACATATTGGTCGAAGTCTCCCGCATATACCGCAATGAGTTCGTTTAAGAAGATAATTCAAGGCCCCTGCAGTTCCCTCAATCATATAAATAAAGATTCCCCCTGTCCTCACTTATTCTAAAATTTTGGTTCTTCCGCCTTACAAAGCCGGAAATGCAACAATGCTCAATCGTAACTTGCCCGGGTTGCTTCGTCGCTCAGGGTCGGTGACACCCGCGGTGTCCATGCGGCGTCTTCCCATGTCCCGAGATGCGTATGCATATCAAGGTATTTTTTTGGAATGGGATGGGTACCGATAACGACCTTGACCCCATATCGTTTCTCAAGAAAGGCTTTAAAGGTATCGATATGAGGGCAGGGGGGATACCCCACCACCAGACCGGTAGCCAGATGAATAGCCTCTGCGCCGTTTTTAACCATCTCTTCACCGGCATATTCGATATTGCCCCCCCGGACAGCCGTCGCAGGTTGTAAAACCCACCAGCTCAACTTCGGTGTCCGCGTACAGGCTGAAAGCCCCTTCCTTGTTTTTCATCGCTCGTAAACACTTGCCCCCTGCACAGCGGCGGTAACGATCACAGATAATGATACCAATTTTTGTGGTTGAACTCATTTCAGCTCCTTTCAATTTTTGCGGTATACACCCGCGCATGATATAAAATTTTTCAAATTTGAAGATCCATTAACGCAGCGTCAATGAAAGACAGGTAAAATCCAGGCATGGCCATCTTCGCAGGTCGATTCCAAATCGCTTAATTGGACTTATATTTAAAATAGAAAAATATCGCTGAATTTCCAACAATTGATTTAAGAGTGGAGACTCAGGACTTGTGGATATCACAATTGGCCTTCTGTTAATGATTTTTTAAAAACGGCGCATCGGCATCTGTTTTTTGCCCTGCAAAAATAAATTCTAAAACCAAAGTCGTTGTTTATTTATGGT
>CAZFXX010000493.1:0-1831 GCA_964522985.1 uncultured Desulfobacteraceae bacterium | reverse complement strand
CATCATACCATCCCCACAACAGACAGCTTCCACTTAGCCCTGTTCAGCTCGTCACCAAGCCGTGCCACATCAGCCTCAAGTGCCGCAATCCGGTGCATCGCCCGTTGACCAGCCTTGTCCTTGTCGATCTCGCCACACTCAGCCTGTAGCTCCTTCAGCATGTTAGCCCATGATTCACGCGCCTGTGTTGTTGTTGTCATTTCGGTATCCTCATGTGTTTCTTACATTCCTCATCTATCTTGATGTCACCTAGTCCCTGTGCCCGCATCAGTGCTATGTTGATTGCCGCATTAGTAGTACTATATATTTTTTGGAAGTCTGCAAACCATGCCGCGTTCTCAGCCCATAGCCTTACCGACAAGGGCGGTATCTGTTTATCGTCTTTTTCTCTCATCGTTCTCCTAGTATTACATAGCACGTTGCCCGTGTCAAGCATTATGTATGCTCCCGCCCACAGAATCCGCAGATAGGGTCATCATCCGTGGCGGTGTACTCATGCCCACAGGCAGTGACGCACTTGCCGAGCGTCCATGTGTGGGTGCATTTATCTGCCTCATCCTTGATAAACCCCTCAGTAGTCCACCCCTTGCGCTCGTCCTCAACGCCATGCCCATGCCCGTGTACCAACGCGCTTCGATAGTGGAATCCGATGCGGTCAATCTCACCGCCCTCGACCCCGTGCTCCTTCAGCAATGCCTCGATGTAATTCCAATGCGCTTTTGCGAGGTCTGTAGCTCTGCTCATATCGCCTCCCCGAAATATATGCACCCGAACTTGGCTGGGTGTTCAATGGGTAGCTCATGCATCTCGCTGTCAGGATTGCCGCAACTCAGCAAGTCGTCATCCAGCCACCTGCACCTACAGCACCGCGCACGTGACTGATGCCACTCAACTAGCTCGGCTATCGACATGGCGCGGGTTGTTGCCGCTTCGGTTAGTTCATTCATTATTTTGCTCATACCACCACCTCATTGTTACTTCCCACCTTACTCAGTCCGCGCAACCACGGATACTCCCTCCGATGATCGCCCAGCATGCCATCACAGAACCCGTCCAGATACGCCTCGATCCCGTGTGCTGGTAGCCACCGCTCCATGTGCGCCAGGAATGCATCGCTGTCCGGCTTGTCTGCATCGTAGAAGAATGCAGTGCCGTGGTGGATTCCGTATAGCCTGTATGGGTCGGTCATTTCACCACCCTACGCTTTATCGCAAAGCCTGACCCCCTGCCAAGCTCCTGCTTCTCTTCAAGGAACAGCCCGTTTGTATACATCCAGTGCAACTCAGCCATGCCCAGCTTGCCGATCATCTTGTTGCGGATCTTCTGCACATGCACTTGGACTACACCATCATTGAGCTGATAGTCACGCCACACCGCCATGCACACATCACCCTTATTGCGCCAAGCCGCTGAGCCGTTAATGTCATACGGAGTAGGCACGGGATAGTTGCCTTCTTCATTCTTCTGGAGCTTAGTAGGATGCGCCACGATGAATATGGCAATCTTGTTCTTGCGCCCGTAGTTCCTGAGCCTGCTAAGAGCCGCATTGATATACATAGTCTCGCTCATGCCGTTGGGTATCTTGGCTTCCAGCTCGTTCCACGGGTCGAGCAGTAGCGCGTTTACGCAGTGCTTCTTATCGCTCATGGTGCAGGCTTCTATCAGTGTTTCCACAGTCATGCCACCCTGCGGTACGTCAAGGAAGTCGATGCTGTTAGACAGAAACTCCCGCGCCTCATCTACCTCGCTACGGGCAACCCCGTCTATCATGCCCTGCTTAGCCCACGGCTTACCATGCCACTTCTCGCACATCTTCTGGAAATGCGCTTCC
>CAZFXX010000492.1:0-1839 GCA_964522985.1 uncultured Desulfobacteraceae bacterium | reverse complement strand
TTAGGTATCACCCTGGATTATGCGACCCAGTGTTTGACGGCGGAACTCTCTGGAAAGGAAGAGACCAAAATGTTCAGGCTTGATCAACCCATCCCCTGCATGAAAATGCAATCTGTGCTGTACGATTCCGGGAATTCTGCGGTGGAGGCCCTTTTTGCCTGCTATCGTGGCAGTAAATACAAATTCAGGTTCAAAGCGGGGCACTATGTTCGCCATCCGGTCCTGTAGTCAGGCCACCTTGGCATACAGGTTTAAACGGCAGCACCGTAGGCCTCTCGCATGAACGCCATGTTCTTGAGGGCATTTTCATATTTTTCCTGACCATATTTATAATAATCAAAGGTAATTTTGGAGATATTCAACTGAATCAGACTCCACAAAAACCAGTAAATATCCGGAAACGGTTTAAAAAGATCCACAAAAAAGAGGGTCCGATCAAAATCGCTTCCTTTACAATATGCCTTCATGATCTGTTCTTCCACCTCCCGGGGAACCAGAATTTCCTGAAACATATCCGCAATATCATAGTATTTGGGTGCCATACCGCCATATTCCCAATCAATGATATACATGGATTCATCATACTTATCTGCTGCGTCATCTTTGATGAGGAGAAAGTTATCTGCCAGCAGATCATTGTGGCATGCGGTATATTCGGATTCGGGAATATTGATGATGCCTGACAGTTTGATGAGGCGATCTATGGTGCCGGCAATGTCAAATTCCGGATATGCCGCGTTAAGTTTTTTAAGAATGGATGACATTCTCATCACTTCCATAAGGGGGTTGAAAATCCGTTTTAATGTTACACCGCTGGTATGGATTTTTCGAATCGGATCAACAATTTTTTCGTGAAGCGATCTGTCTTTAAAATGCGCATTGGTTAAAACAGTTACGTCATCAATGAATTCAACAATGGTAACGCCCTGATCGGGCATGAATTTGATCAGCTTCGAAGATATACCGATTTCGGACATTTTTTGGAGGGTGTCTGCTTCGTGCTCACGATTGATAAAAAGATCGGTCTTGTCACCATAGATCCGAACCGTATAGTCCCCCTTCTCAGATCGTATCCGATAAAGCTTGTTGGTGATGCCGCCACTCAACTGGAAGATGTTAACATCAAGACCTTTCCATTCGGGCAACAGTTCGTGGCAGATCTCCTGGGTAAATTCTTTTTCCAAAAAGCTTTTGGCTGTGGTCATGTTGAATTCCTTTTCTTATCTAAAACGGTTTCGCCTCAGGTTTTAGCATGTGATACCCATCATTGATTATCCGGCAGAAGCAATATAGCGATGGGGTATACGCTACGTCAATCCCTTTTTTGGCCGAAGGAATTGCATTGTACTAATTTTGTCCGGGCATGAACGCCCGTCTGACGGGGCCATACATGACTTTATTTGTATGATGAGCATCGATTTTTATATAAAAAACTTGACAATACCATATTCAATGATATAGAAAAATATTATCAATTGATAATATTTTAAATGAATGGGTCATATTGTCTAGTTTTGTCCGGTTTTTCTAACCGGACTCATAACAAGCCGGGTTGCACCTGACGGGATCGTCGTAAATATGTTCAAAAATTTTTGTACTGATAATTTCGTCAAACAATTTACCCCCGTTACAACATAATGAAACAAACTTTATTAGGTAACAATGTTGCTTGCAATGTATAGACATCTATATTTTAAAATATTGTTATTGAACCGTCACCTTGACATCCTTTGTTAACCCGATTGATTTTCTTTAATTTGTCGATTCAAACGTCCGTTAACCCCAACAGCATGAAAGGAGCCAGGTAGAATGAAAAATCAAACAGAACCCAGTAAGATT
>CAZFXX010000491.1:0-1848 GCA_964522985.1 uncultured Desulfobacteraceae bacterium | reverse complement strand
GGTGGGGGGCATCGGCCCCCTGATCCGACCCACCGGGGATATTGAAGCGGACATGATGGTCATTCGGAATTTTTACAGTGGCATCACCGGAAAATACGCCCACCAGTCCATTGCTTCGACCGGGTGCGGGGAAAACGCCGCTGCCTGATCAACCGCCGTGATTAACGGTTCATCCAACCGGCTCTTCTGTTTGTCGTTTTTCATGGTATCCCCTTGGTTTAGGGTCGTATACACGGAAATGGATCATTCGGAGATGTTTTTTAATCCAGGATATCGGTTGTTTTTTTATTTGACTGGCATCTGCCGTCAATTTATGCCATAAGCTATTTTTTCGTTAAAAACGGCATAATCGGGGGTCTGTCCTCCGGATCATTTAAATTTAACCGGTTGTCAGAGTCGTATAGATGAAATTCACCGATGTTTTGCTGGCCCTTGTGGTGGCGCTCTGCTGGGGCTTTAATTTTGTTGTTATCAAAGTCGGTCTGGATTCGTTCCCGCCGATTTTATTTTCCGCCCTGCGGTTTACCTGTGCCGCCTTTCCGGCGATGTTCATCTGGGGCCGGGGCGGTATACAGTGGCGGTGGATTCTTTCGATGGGCCTGATTCTGGGCACCATCATGTTTACCCTTCTGTTTATTGGCATGCACCTGGGCATGCCGGCCGGTTTGTCGTCGATTGTGCTGCAGGTTCAGGTTGTTTTTACCCTGATCCTGTCCGGGCTTATTTTGCGGGACTGGCCGTCTCTTTGGCAAAAACTCGGCATTACGATTGCTTTTGCCGGCATCGGGCTGCTGGTCTTCGATAAATACGAAACGGCCAGTTTTGCGGGTATGCTGTTTGTTATCGGTTCGGGATTTGCCTGGGCCATTGCCAATATCCTGATGAAGCAGTGCGGCAGTATTGATATGTTCCGGCTGATGATCTGGATGAGTCTGGTTCCGCCGATTCCCCTGGTGCTGGTGTCGCTGATATTCGAGAAGGGGCAGATCCAGGCCCTGGGCCATATCTCCCTGTCCGGGTGGGGAGCGGTTTTTTATACCGGGCTGATTTCAACGGTTCTGGCCTATTCCCTGTGGGGCAAACTGTTCCAGCGCTATTCCGCGAATGTGGTGGCCCCCTTTGCCCTGCTGGTGCCGGTTTTCGGCATCCTGTCATCGGTGGTGGTCTTAAACGAAAGCCTTTCCGCCTTCGAACTGACCGCATCGTGTCTCGTGCTGGCAGGGCTCTTTTTTGTGGTTTACGGGGTTAAGCTGTCCGAATTTGTCGCGGCCCGGTTAAACCGGGGATACTGATTTAGGGTCAGGTACCGCCATCCCCCTTTTCGCCCCTGGAGAACAGGACCGGGCAGTGATTATGGATTGATTTTTTTTTCCCTTTTCAGGGCTCCACAGGAAAACTTTCCTCGAAAACCCGGATGCGTGTTTCGGTCAGGGGGTGGGTTGACAGATAACCGGTCCATTTTCGATTGCCGGATGTTTCCCGGGAGAAAGATTTTTCTTCCAGCCGGCGCATGAGCCGGGCAAAATGGATTGGTTCGACCCCATGTCCATGGAGCCAGTTCAATGCGTACTGGTCGGCCTCACGTTCAAACGCCCGGGAATACGCCAGTTCCGTCAGCACCACGGGCAGGCCCAGAAACAGCTCCGACGATCCGGTCACGTCCCCGGTGACGGCCAGGAGGGCAAAGCTTAAAATCGAGTCCTGAATCAATCTCCGCATGCCATGGCGGTGGACCACATGACCGGTTTCGTGGGCCAGAATCGCCAGCAATTCGTCGTCGTGACGGGCCAGTAGGACGATTTCATCGGTAAAGACCATGGTGCCGTCGGGCAGGGCAAAGGCATTGGG
>CAZFXX010000490.1:0-1870 GCA_964522985.1 uncultured Desulfobacteraceae bacterium | reverse complement strand
GTTGACTGATCTCCCATAGGCACCACCAACTCCCGCCCTTCATCATTCTAAACACACGCAGGCACTGCCCGGTCAGCCGCACCTGGTCCAGCGCCGGGTCGTAGGCGGGGCCGTTGAAGCGGGGTTCAAGGGAGCTTCTAAACTCATCGATCATATCCTTTGTCGTAGACTCCATAAAGCCAATCGGTTCTTCTCCAGGTACAAACTCATGTACCGTGTGGTGGACCAGATCTACCTCTGGCGGGTCCGCGCAGGTGAGGGGATCGGAACTGCTTACCCCACGAATAATACCAGGCCGCTTGGCCAGGCGGTTGCACTCGTCCACCAGGCCGCGGGCTACGCCGGCCATCCAGCCGCTGGGGGTTGGGTACTTACTCATTATTACTTTCTCCCTATTGGGGCGGCGGACACCACCATGCACAAAGCACGGTGATGGCCACCGCAACCAACCACACTACAATAGTTATGAGTTTATTGAGCATCGGGGTTGTGCAAATACTTCTTCCGGGCCTTGGCCGGGTCCTCGTAGAACAGCTTGATCGCGGCACAAAGATGTTCCGAAGTCTCGAAGGCTATCGATTGGCAGCCAACTTGCACTACAAACCCGTTATTGACACGCTGGATATCAACCCTTCGGTCACAGTCATCCACGGCGGTGATCGCCGGGTCTTCACCCGCTGGTGAGTTTATTAATGTAGGCATACTATCCTCCTCGTTTATGCGTTCATCGAACGCGGTTTCTAGTGATTTCATCAGCTCTTTCTTGACTGACTTACAACTATCATACATAGACTTTATTGACTCGCGGCGGAGGGTGTCCGGGGCATCATGCGGCCATTCGAGCTCCACCTGGCAATAGTGGGCGAAACCAGGCAGAACCCTACGCGCTTCCGCGAGCTTGGCCTCGCGCCAATAATCCCTAACCATAGGGGGGGAGATTACTGTGTTATCCTTGCCCCCCGGATCTACCCTGGCAAACATACTCTTCGGTACGACATCATAGCGATACTTGGACATGACATCGGCTAGGCCGCTGCATAAGGCATTGGTCTTGCCGCACCTGGCCCCGGCGTGTTGGAGGGTTAGCTGATCATCATGTATTGGCGGGCCAAGGGTGAGGCCGTGGCGGGTTAGGTTCTCCAAATCACTCATTTGCAACTCCAGGGCCATGATCGCCATGGCTCGGCCCACCAAGGGAACTTGCCCACCTTTAACTGCTGATCTACCATCATCCTCATGGCCGTGGGCATTACAATGTCAAGGGAAAGACCATACCGCCTGAAGAAGGGCTCCCGGACACGCAGCCTGAAGCTCGTCTCGCTATCGCCGTGGGGGATGAGGTTGATGTTCTTATACCGCCTCAGCCGCAAATACCACAGCAATACCCCGTCAGTGTGCTCATGCGCATAGATATGCCGGCTCGCCCGGCACAGGTAATACGCCAGGCGCCACTGGGCTTTGAAGTCCTTGCTCATAACCGCTTAAATACCTCCTCCGCCGCCTTCAGATCCTGCACCAGCAGCGTGTGCATCACGCCCAGCACGTCCTTGGCCAGGCGCGCCGGAAGGATGAAGCTGGGCCTGATACAACCCGAGGGATTGATCTGAATCCGGTCCCTATTCGCCATTGACTCTATAGAAGCAGTCGCGTTATTCAGATTACCCCGCTTAATGTTGATGTCAAGCAGAAGCCCCTTTGCCATCTCTAGTCTCTTCTCTTTCATAAAAATTTACCTCCTTACCTGTATATACCAATCCACACCCCATTCTCCACCATAAATCTTTTTCAGCGTGAAAACTCACCCAACAAAAAAAGTCATAAACTTAGGAATATTCCAGAGTTTATGACTTTTTGCTACCCCTAGAATGGC
>CAZFXX010000489.1:0-1870 GCA_964522985.1 uncultured Desulfobacteraceae bacterium | reverse complement strand
CTTTTTTGAATCTTTCAGTGTCAGGAATAATCTTTGAAAGTGTTTGACAAGGACATGTAACCACAGGAGTTTTAGTCATTTTTTATATTTTGGAGGTGAATTAAATGACAACAAGAAATGTATACGCAGACACGATGATGTCTGGAGGGTTTGGTTTCAAGGTCTTTGAGGATGATGAGATCCAGAAAATCCATCTGGCCACCCTTGAGGTCATGCAAAAAACAGGGCTTTTTGTCGGAGACGACGAAGCCATGGACATCCTTGAAGGGGGCGGTGCCAGGGTTGACCGCAAAACCAGAATTGTAAAGTTCCCCCCCTACCTGGTGGAGGATTGCATCCGGTCGGCCCCGCCGAAGATCGTTCAGTACGGACGCGACCCCAAACATGATGTCTTCCTGGAAGGCAGAAGGGTAAATTTTTGTACCTTTGGCCAGGGGGTCAGCATCATGGAACTGGACGGCACGGTCCGGCCTTCGGTGAAAGCGGATGTGGCCAAGGCGGCATTACTGACCGATGCCCTGGAAGAGGTGGATGTGTGCGAACGCTCCCTGAACGCCGGGGATGCGCCGGAAAACGCGGCACCCATTCATGAAGCAGAGGTGGTTTTTGCCAACACGACAAAACACACGGTGTACGGACCTGGAAACGGCTGGCGTGCGGGTAAAATCATCAAGATGGCCCAGGCCATCGTGGGTGGGGAAAATAAATTAAGGGAACATCCCATCTGTACGATCAATTGCTCTCCGACAAGCCCGTTGACGCTCGATGTAAATTGTTGCACCGGCGTCATGACCTGTGCCCGGGCCGGAGTGCCCTGCAACCTGATTTCCATGGTCATGGCCGGCGCATCCGGGCCCATCACACTGGCAGGATCCCTGGTCACCCACAACTGTGAGACACTGGGGGCCATTGTTTTGCACCAGCTCACATGCAAGGGGGCCCCGGTCATCTACGGCGGTTCTTCGCTGATGTTTGACCTGAGGCTGACCACGACTCCGGTGGGGGCCCCGGAATGTGGCCTGCTCAACGCGGCCACTCCGGTCCTGGCACAAAAATACATGCTGCCGAGTTTTTCCGCCGGCGGATAGGCTGACTCCAAATTACCTGACGCACAGGCCGGTCATGAAAAGACCCTGACAGCCATGTGCGCGGCCAATGCGGGGTCAAATTTGATTTATGGTGCCGGAATGCTGGATTCAGGACTTATTTTCAGTTACACCCAGTTGGTGATTGACAATGATATTTTTAAAATGGTTCGGAAAGTGATGCAGGGCATCGTCGTTGATGATGAGAATCTTGCAATAGATGTGATCAAAGCGGTAGGACCCGGTGGTGATCATCTGTCGCAGCCTCACACAATGAAGTATATGCGGACATTGCCATCTTCACCCAACATCATTGAGCGCGGGAATTATGACCGCTGGCTTGGAAAAGGAGGTAAAGATATAGCCCAGCGGGCTGCTGAAAAAGCCGCGGATATTATGGCAAATCACAAACCTGAACCGCTGAGTGATGATTTAAAAGCGAAATTGCGTGCCATTGTTGAAGAAGCTGATGCAGAAGATCAGGAAAGAAAAAAGAAACAGTAGCCCGAACAGGAACCGCTGTTTTTGTTGGGATTTTAATGGCGGGAGATTGCCTACGGCAGGTGCTTGAGGTAATTGTTGCTGAAAATCCTTAGGGAAAAATGGCCTGGTTATGCAGACCGGGCCGGTATTTTTTTCGAACCATCCAAACCAAGGAGGAAGACCATGCTAGAAAAAATCGAGACAATGTTCCAATACGGTAAGATTTCCCGGCGCAAGTTTCTGGCCTTGAGTGCGGCTTTAGGTGCAAGTGCGATGATTCCGGCAGGCATGCCGGGCTCCAA
>CAZFXX010000488.1:0-1871 GCA_964522985.1 uncultured Desulfobacteraceae bacterium | reverse complement strand
TTGAGGCCACTAAAAAATTTGGTCTTTATGAACAGATGTCTCTGGATGGTTGATTTATGATGGTTGATTTTAGGGTCGCTGCACGCCATCATTAATAATATCCAATAATCCAAAACCTGCAACCGGTAACCAACCATTTGGCGAGTTCAGAAAGGGCTGAAACCTATGAATGATTCTCCGAATCAAAAAAACAGCGCACTGACATCATCTCCCTACTATGCTTTCTGTCTGTTATTTCTGCTCTATCTGTTTGACTATCTGGATAGAATGATCATTGTTTCGTTTTTCCCCTTTCTGAAGCAGGACTGGGGGATCTCCGACACCCAGTGCGGGTTGCTTGTTTCGGCGGTATACTGGTCGATTCTCATCTTCACATTGCCGGCATCGGTTATCATCGATCGATGGAGCCGAAAAAAAAGTATCGGTCTGATGGCGATATTCTGGTGCATCGCGACCCTGGCTTGCGCTTTTACAAAAAATTTCAGGCAGCTATTTTACGCCCGGACAGCCATCGGCCTGGGTGAGGCGGGCTATGCGCCCGGCGGAACAGCCATGATATCGGCCATGTTTCCCAAAGAAAGACGGGCCGGTATGCTGGGGATCTGGAATGCATCCATTCCTTTGGGGAGCGCGCTAGGCATTATTCTGGGCGGTGTTATTGCCGAACATTTCGGGTGGCGACATGCCTTCGGCATCGTGGCGATACCCGGCATCATCGTGGCCATATTGCTGTTTTACGTAAAAGATTATAAGACCATTGCACTGACAATGCCGCTTGATACCGGGGAAGAGAAAACAAATGTCAGGATGCAACGAAAAGATATCATCCGTCATTTTACAACGAATAAAACATTGCTGTTCAATAATTTTGCCTTTGCTGCCAATACATTCGTAACCACGGCCCTTTTGACATGGATGCCCAGCTATTTCCAGAGAATCGAAAATATATCTGTCAGCCGGGCCGCAACCAAGGGCGCCGTGGTGATGCTGCTGGCCATTATCGGCGCTCCCTTAGGCGGGTTTTTGACCGACAGATGGCTGAAAAAAAGAAAAAACGCCCGCCTTCTTTTTCCGGCAATATCTTCTCTGACGACATCCATTCTGCTGTTTACTGCATTCCAGTTTCTTCAGGGCCAAATTCAATATTTGGTTTTACTGGGTGTGGGGATTACAGCAGTAGCTTTCGTACCAGCAGCTGTTGCCGTCACCCAGGATGTCGTCCACCCTGGCCTGCGGGCCGTATCGTTAAGCCTGTGTGTCATTGTCCAGCATCTGCTGGGCAGTGCCCTGGGACCGCCGGCCATCGGTGCCCTGTCAGATACGTTCGGCCTTGAAAGGGCCATGGTATTTCTGCCGATGTTTACCCTGGTGGCGGGTATTCTTTTTTTTATCGGGTCATTCAGCTATGCAGCGGATACCAGACGTTTTGAAAAATAGCACGGTATCAAACGGATATGGTTGATTTTTTAAAAATCATGGGATAGATATCGAAGTGCTAAATTATCTTACAAAAAAAGAGATCGATATTGGGGCCTGATGATCAGTGCCCCATTTTTTTGCTTCATTAAAGGAGAGACAGGCATGACGATAATTCAAGAGGCCCTGGAAAAGGGCCTGATCTTTGACGGGGCCATGGGCACGATGCTGATCAGTGCCGGATTAGAAGGCGGCAGAGCCGCTGAAACATGGATACTTGAAAAACCGGAAGAGATAACAAAGGTGCATCAGGGGTATTTTGATGCCGGCGCGGATATAATAACGACTGCCACTTTTGGCGGCAACCCCGTAAAATTAAAAAAAGCCGGCCTTGAAAAAAAGACCGATGAGATTAACGAAAAGGCGGCCCGCCTTGCCAGACAGGTGGCCGGGAA
>CAZFXX010000487.1:0-1873 GCA_964522985.1 uncultured Desulfobacteraceae bacterium | reverse complement strand
CCAATCGGGGCATGACCACTTTGTGGATTACTCACGTCACTTTCTGCGCCGCCTTTGTGGCCGTGGTAATCGTCTCACGTTTGAAAGAGATGGATATGTCCATCGAAGAGGCGGCCATGGATCTCGGCGCACCGCCTTTCAAGGTATTTATTGCCATTACACTCCCGATTATTTCGCCGGCAATTGCCGCCGGCTGGCTGCTGGCCTTTACGTTGTCCGTGGACGATTTGGTCATATCGAGTTTCGTCGCCGGCCCTGGTGCAACAACGCTGCCCATGAAGGTATTCTCCAGCGTGCGCCTTGGCGTCAGTCCGAAAATAAATGCCCTGGCAGCCATTGTCGTGTTGTTCGTCTCTTTGTGTGCCGCAGTGAGCGGATTCTTCATGTTCCGCGCCGAAAGGCGACGCAAACTTGAAATCCAGGCCGCCCAATGCGATACGGATTGACGGCTTATCCAATTGCTATCTCGGGAGTTTCGATTTTACAATTTTTATCTGCCTCCGAGGGCACCACTGCGGCTGCCACGCTGAAGATCAAATCTAACGATCCCTAAGCCGGATAAACCGGCGCTGTTGAAAAGGCGTACGCTGCAAATCATAAATTACAAGCACTAAAAGACAAACAAATTCAAAACTCCAATACCATACCCGGCACAACATGCAGGTTAAATTATGAATGATAAATACGATGCGATCATCGTCGGCGGCTGCCACAACGGCCTCACCGCGGCAGGATACCTAGGCAAAAGCGGTTTGAAAACGATTGTCCTGGAGCGGCTTCCCGTGGTCGGCGGCGCCGTGGTTACAGAGGAGATTCATCCGGGGTATCGAATCTCTGCGGTTTCTTATGTGGTCAGCCTGCTAAGGTCTGAAGTAATAAAGGATCTTGAATTGAAAAGACACGGCTTTGAGATGCTGAGACTGGACGGTACGTTAGCGGTCTGCGGAGGTGACTATCTCTATTTGACTGGGGAAGAGGAGCACGATCGAAATGAGGTAGGCAGGTTTTCCAGCGTTGACTATGATGCCATGAAACAGTTTGATTCCATGGTTCAAAAAATCGGGATTGTGATTCGCAACCAAATGCTTCGAGAACCACCCAAGCTGGCGGCTGGTTTCTCGGATTTAACCGCTTTGGCTCGTATGGGGCTGGATATTCGGAAGCTAACACCTGATTTAAGGCATCGCTTGTTTCAAATGTTGTTCAGCAGCGCTTATGATCTGATAGAACGCTGGTTTGACAGTCCTATGATTAAAAGCATGTATGCCGCCGCATGTTTTACGGGAAATTTTGCCAGTCTTCGTCAACCGGGGTCGGCAATTCCGTTTTTCCATATGGCCATAGGTGAACTGGAGGGAGAACAGGGTGCATGGCGACTGGTAAAGGGCGGCATGGGTGGTATCACCCAGGCCATGGCGAGTTTTGCCCGTTCAAAAGGCGTAGAGATTCGGACAAGTTCCCCAGTGGAAAAAATATTGGTTGAAGAAGGGCGTGCAGCAGGCGTGAGACTTGAAAATGGAGAAATTCTCAACGGTCGCTGCGTATTGGCAAATACCGACCCGAAACGCACTTTTCTTTCACTCATGGATCAGGATCAGCTCGATCCGGATTTTGCCCGGGACATTCGTCAAATTCGTATGGGGCACAGCTCACTGCGCCTCAGCCTGGCCCTTAAGGGCTTGCCTGATGTCCGGTTTTTTGAACGCGGCCGCCAGGGCCCATGGCACGGCAGCGATATTACTATATTTCCGGATGTTGAAGGGCTGGAAGCCAACTATTTTGCAGCTGTCAGAGGTAAACTGCCCCGGGAACCGCGTTTGGAAATTACAATTCCCTCCACACTTGATGACAGTCTCGCTCCCCCGGGCCATCA
>CAZFXX010000486.1:0-1881 GCA_964522985.1 uncultured Desulfobacteraceae bacterium | reverse complement strand
CTGACGGCACCTCAATGGATTTGATCATAGATCCGACACTGTCGATACTGTAATCGGCAAATCCGATGATTCGCTCGGGGCATGCCCCCATACAGGTGCCGCAGCGTCGGCACCGTGTCGGATTCACCTTGGGCGTTCCTTTCTCATCATCATCGAGCGCACCGAAGGGACATTCCTCGGTGCATCGTTTACATTGCGTACATCTCTGGAAGAAAAAGTCAGGTATTGTCATATCACCGGACCGGGGGTGTACGGAAACCCCCCTGTTTGTTGATTCAATGCACTGAATCGCCTTTAAAGCAGCACCTGTAGCGTCTTCAACAGACTCTTCGATGGTCATATTACGCCGGATGCATCCTGCGGCATAAATGCCTGTTCTCTGGGTTTCATAGGGAAAGCAAACAAAATTCGAGTCACAATATCCGTTGAAAAGATCGATGTCACGAAAAGCCGGCCCCTGCCGGTAGGCCAGGTTAACAACAGGATCATCCACAGTAACCGGGACCATCCCTGTCGCCAGAACCACCATATCCGCCTTGACCTTGACCTTCCCACCCAGTAAAGTATTATCGGCTTCAACGATCATGCCGTCGCCATTTTTGGAAACACTGATCACTTCTCCTTTGGTCAAAAAGATACCGATATCCTCCTGAATATTCCTGTAAAAATTCTCCGAAAGACCAGGCGTCCGCATGTGCTGATAAAAGATATAGGCCTTGCCGTCATCATAATCTTCACGAATATATTTTGCCTGCTTTAATGCAACCAGGCTGGTGACCGAACCGGCATAGTCAAAGTCACTGTCGTCATCACCCTTGCCCGGACTCTGGACAAATACAACCGATTTGGCGGGTTTCCCATCTGACGTGGTTATTTTGCCTTTAACCGCCATCTCCTCGAACTGGTGGTTGGTCACAACATCAGGTAAAACGCCAAAACCGAGGTGTGCAAATTGATCTTTTCCAGGTTCATAAGGCCGCCATCCGGCAGCAAGAACAACCGCTCCGAATTTCTCTCCGTCAGGATCGATGGTTAGAATGTCTTCCCTGCCTTTGTTGTACTCCATGAACAACGCGTGCTGTTTTTCAGCATCAAGCGCATTGCCTTTTTCATCTATTTTCATTTCCTCAGGCAAAGGAAATGGTACGTCAAACCGTATTTTTTCTCCGGGTTTTTTAAATGTTACGATGAAGTCACCCGGTTGGCCGGCAATACGGGCAACGACCGTATCCGTTTTAATGGTAATATTCGGATAACCTTTAATTTCTTCTATTTTGCTTTCGATTACGGGTGGAATCAGGTTGTCATATGGATCTTCTACTGGCAGTTGTTTCCGGAGTTTCGCCGCATATCCGCCAAGGGATGCGTCTCTTTCGACGATGGTTACGTCATAGCCTGCTTTTGCAGCATCAATGCCGGCAGAAATACCCGCAATACCGCCACCGATAACCAAAATTTTCCGGCTTAACGTTTCAAGCAAGAATGGCTCAGGCAAGTTTATTTTTTCAACTTTTGCCATTCCCATTCTCAGATAATCTTCGGCCAGCATTTGAAGACTGTCGTAGTGTTCTTCATCGTCTTTTTGTTCTTCAGTGAGCGCCGGGAATTCGGACCTGGGATGAGACCAGACAGCCTGTTCTCTCAAATTGACCCGGTCAAGGATACAACCGTCAAATTTGAAAATATCAAAATTTACACGCCGGGAACAGCCGGCAATAACCAGCGTATTTATGCCCTCATCGGCTATATCTTTCTTAATAAGTTCAACGCCTTCTTTTCCACATAAAAAAGGATGGGTTTTAACAGGGAACCCTTTTTCTTCAGGAACTGCGCACATCTCTTCCATATCAAGGGCATCCCCGATACCACAACCTGTGCATA
>CAZFXX010000485.1:0-1903 GCA_964522985.1 uncultured Desulfobacteraceae bacterium | reverse complement strand
CGCAATGATCAAAATGGCTGTGCAGGATAATAATCCGGCTGATCTTTTCTTCCTCAATATCATGGATTTGCAGTTGGTCAAGGATTTCAGGAACAATATAGGCCATACCGCCCCCGATCAGGGCATACTCCCCCTTTCCCTTGAGAAGATATACGCAGGATTCCCTGCGGCCCAGCAACAAAATCCTTTCCGTAATCTTACCAGGTCTGTCGATAAACACCATCGCCTCCTTTTGTTAAAACCAATTACATGCGTAGCGTTTTCTTATGATCCGCCCCCATGAACCCTGAAATTTTTATCACCTGGGTTCCAGATTACAAAAGGTATCATAATAGGCTGCCTGTTCTCCCATATCGGAGAGAGAATCATCGGTCAAAAAATTCACGGCACCGCTTTTATGCCACCATCCCTCGTAAATCATGACGATGCCCTCGGGAATGGCGGCATCCGGTTTCAGTCTGACTATCAGGCGGCCGTTGGGGGAAACGACCTGTGCATTCGCCTGTCCGTCAAGTTGTTTTTCGGCCAGGACAAGGGGGTTTACATGCGCTGTTGGAAAATCATCGATAAACGCAAATCCTTGGGAATGCAATGAATTCTTTAAATGGGGCGTCAGCAGTCTCAAATCAAAGCCTGCCGGGCCTTGCAGCGGCGCTTTGAAATGAGGCAGCGGGTTTTGCCCGGCCCTTAAGGCGGATTTAGAATACAATTCATACTTCCCCGATGGGGTATCAAAAGACCTGTCCTGCCAGGGGATATCCATACCAGGTGGTTTTAAGGGCCCATTAATCAGAGATTCGAAATCACTGCCGCAGGCTTCGAGCAGCGGCCCAACGGCCCTTTCTAAAAAATCCCGGGATGATATAAAAGGGTAGTTATCCAATCGCATTTTACGCGCCAGGGCCATAAAAAAATCATACTCACCCATGATGCCGGGCAGCGGTTCGACAGCTCTTGCAGAATAATTCACATATGGCGAATACATGGCGCTGCAAATGATATCCTCTTCTTCCAGAACACTGGTACAAGGCAGTACCAGATCGGCATGCCGGGCCGTATCGGTCATGAACATATCCATGACCACCGTGAACGGTACCCGATCAAAGGCTTCTATGGTCTTATGCAGATGCGGCATCTGGACAAGGGGATTGGCTTTGGTAATAAAGATGCAGCGAATCGGCGGATCCATTGCAGTATTCAGGAATTCTCCCATTTGGGGCAGGCTGAAGGACCGACGATTGACGGCCAGGTAACGGCTTCTGGGAATTTCTCCTGCCAGATAGCGGGAGGTTCCCGTGTTGGCATAATTTACCCCACCACCGGGGATGCCGATATTACCGGTAATGGCGCCCAACGCGTCGATACAACGGATGGTGCTACCGCCGTTACCGTATCTCTGCAGCCCGATGCCGGCAACAATGCAACCCGGTTTTTTGCGGGCATATATTCCGGCGACCTGTTCTATAAGAGCTGGATCGATTCCGGTGATCCCGGCTACCCGTTCCACAGTAAACTTACGCGCATAAGTCCGAAAACGCCCAAACCCCAGCACATGGGCATGGGTAAATGCCTGGTCAATCCAGCCGCGCTCAATCATAAGGTTGGCCATCCCGATGGCAAGGGCACCGTCGGTTGCAGGTCTGACAGGCAGATGCATATCGGCCAGGTCTGCCGTCGCGGTCCGAATCGGATCAATCAGGATAACGATGGCCCCATTTTTACGGGCCTGATGCAGATACCGGATCAAATGGGGATTGGTGTCTGCGGGATTTCGGCCCCAAATTATAATAACACCGGCATTTACCATATCGTCAGGGCTATGACCCAGAACAGCACCGAAATCATATCGCCTCGTCCCAGGTAATTTTTGTCCAACTCCGGCCAGTTTTTTTTAGTGGACAAA
>CAZFXX010000484.1:0-1920 GCA_964522985.1 uncultured Desulfobacteraceae bacterium | reverse complement strand
CGAAAATCGCCTGAACGGATTTATTGCCCTGGGTGAAAAAAAGAGCGGGGAGATGTATTCCCGGGAGGATCTGGACCTGCTGGAAACCCTGGCCGGGCAAAGTGCCCTGGCCATGGGAAATGCCCGTTCCTACCGGCAGATAGAAGACTTGAATAAAAATCTCGAACGCCGGGTAACCGAAAGAACCCTGGATCTCAATCAGGCCCTCAAGGAAAAAGAACGCACCCAGGCACAGTTGATCCAGTCGGAAAGTCTGGCCGCCATCGGCCAACTGGTGGCTGGTGCGGCCCATGAGCTGAACAATCCCTTGACCAGTGTGACCAGTCTGGTCCAGGCCACCATCGAGGACCTTGAGCAGTGGGATCCGGCAACGCCCCCGGATGAAGGCATGCTGGACGATCTTCAATTTGCCGACCGGGAACTGCGCCGGGCCAGGGATATCGTGGCCAGCTTGCTGGGGCTTTCCCGGCAGACCCAGACCTATGCCGAGGCCGTCAACCTGAATGCGGTGGTCAAAGATGCCCTGCGGGTGCTGCACAACCAATACAAACATCAGGACCTGGAGATAACCGAAAATTATTGCCAAACCCTGCCGGATGTTCAGGGTAATTTTTCCAACCTGGGCCAGGTGGCTTTAAATATCATTAAAAACGCCATCCAGGCGGTGCCGCGCCGGAAAGGCAAAATTATCCTGACCACGGGCCTTGATTCAGCCAACGGCCAGGTCGTCTTCGAGTGCCGGGACAATGGACCGGGGATTGCAAAAAAGCTACGTCAGGATATTTTCAAGCCATTTTTTACCACCAAACCGGTGGGCAAAGGCACGGGCCTGGGGCTGTATATCTGCCACGAAATCATTTCAAAGCACGGCGGCAGCATTGCCCTTGAAACCACTGCCGAGCCGGGGGGATGCTTTGTGGTGGGGCTTCCCCTGGACAGAGCACCGGCGTCTCCCTGAGCGATACAAGGCCTCTCCCCTGATTCTTTCCCTCCGCCCAGCCCTTGCGCCAACCCGATTAAAAAAACTTTCTATTTTTAAAAATAGCAGATAGTAAAGCAGGGCAATCAAGACAGGGTCGATTATTTTTTCCGATGTCCTTACACCGGCGAGACGATTATCATGAAAAGCAGCAATCTGTTTACAGCTTACAGCGCCATGGTGGCAGCGGTCATTGTCTGGGGAATCTCTTTTGTGGCGACAAAGGTGGCCCTGGAAGGGTTTCCTACCTTTACGCTGATTTTTTTCCGTTTCGGCGCGGCATCATGCGTTTTTATGATATTGATCGCGCGGCGGGGATTTCCCAGATTTTCAAAAAAAAACCACGGCAAACTATTTCTCATGGCCCTGTTTGAACCCGGGCTGTATTTTATCTTTGAAACCCTGGGGCTGCAATATACATCCGCTGCCAAGGCATCTTTGATCATCGCCACCATACCGGTTGTGATCATGGTTCTCTCGGCCCTTTTCCTTGGTGAGCGCACCGGCCTTGTGGGCATTATCGGCATTTTGCTGTCGCTGTTGGGTATCGGGGTACTGGTAGTGGGGGATCCGAAATTCGACATGACCTTCGGCGGCCCCCTGGCCGGTGATCTGCTCATTGTGGGGGCCGTGCTGTCCTGCTCTGTGTACATGGTCATTGCCCGGGATATGGGGCGGGGTCATTCGCCGCTGGAAATTACCATGATGCAGATTATCTATGGCGCTGTTTTCTTTGCACCGCTTTTTTTATGGGAATTGCCGACCATGGAGTGGGGTGCCGTCAGTGGCCGCGCCTTCATTGCCCTGGTGTACCTGGCTTTTTTTTCCACCATTGGCGCCTTTCTCTGCAACAATTACGCCCTTTCCAAGATACCGGCTTCCCAGGCGTCCGTCTTTATCAACGGTATTCCGGTGGTGACGGCGCTCAGTGCCTGGTTTCT
>CAZFXX010000483.1:0-1921 GCA_964522985.1 uncultured Desulfobacteraceae bacterium | reverse complement strand
TCGGCTGATTTGGCCATCTTTGAATAAATCGACAGGTACCCCTTTTTGACTTTTTGTGCCGGCGGTGTCCAAGCTGAAAGCCGTTTTTTGAATTCCGAGTCTGGAATCAACAGATTGATCTGGGCTTTAGGAATGTCGATTTCAATTTGATCCCCGTCGGCGACAATGGCCAGCGGGCCGCCCTCTGCCGCTTCCGGTCCGATATGACCCACTGCACAACCCTTGTTGGTACCTGAAAACCGGCCGTCGGTGATCAACGCGATTCTGTCCTGCATGCCCTTGGCGGCCAGCTGCCATAAAAAACGCTGCAACAGCCGCATACCCGGATCGCCCTTGGGGCCGACATAACGGATAACAACCACCGATCCCGGTGCCAGGGTGTCCTCAATCAGGGCCTTGGAGGCTGATTCCTCATCGGCAAAAATTACCGCCGGCCCCGTATGCTGCTGCATGGCGGGAGGCACGGCGGCTTTTTTGATCAAAGCCCCGTTCGGCGCCAGGTTTCCACTTAAGAAAATCAGCCCGCCTGCTTTTTCAATGGGATTTTCCAGCGAATGGATCACCTTGGCGCTTGCTACGCTGGCTGCTTTTAAATTCTCTTTTAACGGATGACCCGTGACAGTGAGCACCTCTGAAGCCAAAAGCGGTTGCAACACCTTCATTACCCCTGTAATACCACCGGCTTCGTCCAGATCGGCCATGAAATGCCCACTGGCGCCGGAAGGATAGATATCACAAATAAACGGGGTCGACCGGCTCAATGCATTGAATTGTTCGGGCCTGATTTCCAGATCGAGTTCAGCGGCAACGGCCTGGAGATGCAATACGCCATTGGTGGAACCGCCGATGGCCATCAGCACCCGGATGGCATTGTCAAAAGCCGCCGAAGTCATTATCCGGCTGGGCTTGAGATCCTGTTGCAGCAGGACCATGGCCTGTTGACCGGTTTGAAACGCCATCCGTTGCAACCGGGAATCCGTTCCGGGAACCGACGCATTGCCCGGCAGGGTCATGCCCAGGGCTTCGGCCATGGCCGCCATGGTGTTGGCCGTGCCCATGACCGGACAGGCACCGGTGCCCCGGCAGCCCTTGTCTTTAACTTCGCAAAATTCATTTTCAGTCAGATCGCCCGCTTTGAATGCCTGAAAGTGCTTGGCCGCCACATCCAGCGGGTCAATGGGTTGACCTTTAAAGCGGTTGAGCTGCATGTACCCGCCGGTAAGTACAATGGCGGGCAGATCCAGCCGGGCCGCGGCCATTAAATGTGCGGGAATCACATCATCGCAGACCGGCAAAAAAATCATGGCGTCAAAAAGATTGGTCATGGCAACGGTCTCGATATAGCCGGCTACCAGATCACGATGCGGTAAATGATAGTTGTCGTGACCGGCCATGCTGGTGCAGATCGAGCTGATGACAAACTCCCGAGGCGTGCCGCCGGCCGCCCACACGCCGGCTTTGACCATCTGTGCCACCTTGTCCAGATGGATGGAGGCCGGATTAACCTCACCCCAACTGCTGACCACGCCGATCTGGGGCCGCGCGATGGCGTCATCTCCCAGGCCGAGGCCCCGGATCATCTCCTGTCTTTCCACCAGTGCATAATCCGGCAATATACTGTCTTTTTTATCAATATTCATAACGCATTCCTCAAAACTAATATTTTCGGTAACCGTTGACGGTTGTCGGTTCACAGTTCACAGTTTGGCAATAAAACGGCCATGAGTCGTTAACTCACAACAAAGGCTGGAAACAGGTATGGCCGCCGTGCTCGTGCTCGTGAACGTTCACGTATACGTACACGATTTTTTGAAGCCAACGCTGTCTTCATTTTCATGTAAAACTATTCAAGAATTGAAGCATTTTGGATATTGATTTCAATTCTTTGATTTTTTCAACCGTGAACCGATAAATAGCAACC
>CAZFXX010000482.1:0-1945 GCA_964522985.1 uncultured Desulfobacteraceae bacterium | reverse complement strand
ATCAATTTACAAACAGGTGGAGAAAAGATCTTCCCTCGGCTGTAAAATGTCTTGATACTTCCATAGATGCCTGTTTAACTTTTTTGGGCTTCCCTAAGGAAGAATGGATTTCATTAAGAACAACAAACATAATTGAACGGCTTAATAAAGAATTTAAACGCAGAACAAAGTCTATGGAAATCGTAGCTGGAGAAAGGGCCTGCTATACGCTCCTGACTTTTATATGTTTAAAAATAGAATTAAATTGGCGGTCAAACCCCATAGGGAAAGTGCGTAACAACCTGCCATTCTTTAGAAAATCGGCTTTTAATAATTGTACACAATTAACTTGACACTACCCATATGCCGGGCATATCATTGTTATGGACAATATGGCAAAAGACGCCGAAAATGGCATCAAAGCCTTTTTAAACAAAGAAAAACCGAAATGGGAAAATCGTTGAATCGTGCTTTGGCCAAAGCATTACTGACTCATCAATTTTTAAAAAAATAGATTATGCCATGGGTTTCGATCCGTTAGTATCTAATTTCTGAAATTCTTGTTTTTTATGTCAAAAAATAAAGCATGAGGTAACCGGTATAATTGAAAAGTGAATAGTAAAAATTAAATAATGCGGTTTGTGCCACACCTTGAGGAGGTAAAGACCTATGAAAGGTAAGCAGAGGATTCTCACGGCTTTGCGTGTTCAACAGCCCGACCGCGTCCCCTTGTATATCCATGGAATCAACGAGGCCCCCATTATTGGGATCGGCCGACACATCACCGATGGCCTGCCCGAAGCAAAACAATTTCATGAGATGAACGATTCAGAGAAGATAAAATTACTGGACACCCTTTTTTTGATTCATGAAGAATTCGGCATAGATGGTTTCACCTCTTTTGAAATCGGTCATGAAAAGGAAATCAATGATAAAGATGTAATGGATGACTGGGGCGTCATATACCGGCGCAGTCCCCACGGGCTTCCGGTTCCCAAGGGGCATCCGGTCAAGGAGCCCTTTGATCTTGATAGATATTCTCCTCCGCAGCCCAAACGTGAACATCTTATGCTGCTTGACCTGGCCCGGGACCGATTCAAGGGTACTGTTGCACTTTTCTGGATGATGCGGGGTGTATTCGTGCACAGTTGGCGCTTGACCGGTATGGAAAACTACATGATCAAATTATATACCGATCCAGACTTTATTCATCGCATCGCCGCCATGGTCACAAAATATAATCTGGAGCAGCTTGATCTCCTGGCCGGGGCCGGTGTCGATGTACTGGTTGTCGAGGATGATATCGCCAGCACAGACTTTCCCCTGATTGATCCGAAACATTTCAAGGCGTTTATCAGTCCTTACAATAAAAGGCTCATCGACCGGGCCCATGCCCTGGGCCTGAAGGTTGTGCGGCACAGTGACGGCAACCTCTGGTCCCTGCTGGATATTCTGCTGGAATCGGGATACGATGGCCTGAACCCCCTGGAACCTCAGGCCGGCATGGACCTTAAAAAGGTCAAAAATTATTGCGGGGACCGGATTTGCCTGCTGGGCAATATCGATTGCCAGAAACTTCTCTGTGATGGTACGCCTGAAGAAGTTGAAGCGGTCGTTAAACAATCCATCGAGGCGGCGGCACCAGGCGGCGGATATATTGTCTCCTCTTCAAACTCCCTTCACCCTGGGGTAAATCCGGAAAACTGCATTGCCATGTTTGAGGCCGTTAAAAAATTCGGTCTTTATGGGCCGGTAACCGTTAATTCCCATCCATAAATGACCTTTTTCCAATCTTCCAACGCCTCTGAAGCTGATCATAAAGCATAACGACAGTACCGTTGGCGGCATTGCCGCACATTTTTTTCAAAAAGGCTGAAAGCTATGAGTGATTCACCTGTCCCCAAAAGCAGCGGCATAACATCCTCTCCTTACTATGTCTTCTGTCTCTTATTCCTGCTCTATATGT
>CAZFXX010000481.1:0-1951 GCA_964522985.1 uncultured Desulfobacteraceae bacterium | reverse complement strand
ACCTGAGTTGGATCAAAACTTACTGAAAAATCTTGGCATACAGGGTGTTCGCGTAGCGGATGTACTTCAAACGCTAAAGATCGTATATCAAATTGCCACCAAATAAAGAAGATGTCTATTATCCTTGAATATATGAGTCCGCGCACCTTGTTCGCGGGGGAAGAGCGTGAAATGAAGAAGACCATTAACGGTGCAAGATTTGATACGAAAAAAGCGACGGGAATAGGGCGGTTTAATAACGGTCGGGATCGGAATGATTTTCAGTTTTGGGAAGCGGGTTTATATGTGGCACCGCGCAGCAACCGTTATTTTTTAGCTGGTACAGGCGGTCCTATGACGCGGTATGGGGCAAAGGACATTTCAAGTGGGTTGCGTGGTAGCTTTGGCGAACGAATAGACCCTTTGTCAAAAGAAAGTGCTTTTGAGTGGGCAAAAGAATATTTAAGTCCTGAGGAAATTAAAAAACATTTTGCTGATATGATTGAGAATGGATAGCAGGACTTATCCTCAATAACAGCATTATAAACTTAGATTGGTGGAGAAAATATCTATGTTTCGTTTTATTCACGCTGCAGACATACATCTTGATAGTCCACTCAAAGGCCTTGAAACCCATGAAGATGCTCCAGTTGAAGAGATAAGGGGGGCAACAAGAAGGGCGTTTGAAAATCTTATTGACCTGGCAATTGAAGAAGAAGTTGATTTTGTTTTGATCGCTGGCGATCTATATGATGGCGATTGGAAGGATTACAACACTGGTCTTTTCTTTGTCAGGCAGATGGGGAGGTTGGATAAGGCCGGGATCAAGGCCTTTATTGTTTCAGGCAATCACGATGCAGCCAACCAGATCACCAAGACAATGCCTTTGCCGGACAATGTAACCCTCTTTTCTCATAAAAAACCCCTGTCTATAAAAGTCGAAAATATAGATGTTATTATTCATGGCCAAAGCTATGCCTCACGGGCTGTTACCGAGAATCTCGCTTTGCAATTTCCTCAGCACGATTCCAACTATTTTAACATCGGCCTCCTCCACACATCCCTGACCGGGCGGGAAGGACATGAGGATTATGCGCCTTGCACGATAGATGATCTTAAATCCAAGGGCTATGATTACTGGGCCCTGGGCCATATTCATAAACGTGAGGTTGTTTCAGAAGACCCATGGATTGTTTTTCCAGGCAATACCCAGGGAAAACATATCAAGGAAACTGGCTCCAAGGGAGTCACGTTGGTGACTGTAGAGGATAACCTGATAACGGGCGTCGATGAGCGAGAAATTGATGTATTGCGCTGGGCTGTCTGCCAGGTGGATCTTTCTGAAAGCGACTCAACTGACAGGATCTATGATGCTGTCCGGCGGGCTTTTGAAGAGGAACTTGATTTGGCGAACGGCAAAACCCTGGCCCTGCGTTTAGTTTTGACGGGCAAGTGTGCTTTTCATTCACAGCTGTTTAGCAGGCCTGAGCAATGGAGCGAAGAATTCAGGGGTATTGCTGCCGGTCTTAGTAATATTTGGCTTGAAAAGGTGGTCTTTCAAACAAGCCGAAAGGTAGATCTTAAAGAAGTTGTTGGCGACGATACGCCTGTTTCCGGCCTGCTGAAGTCCATTGCGGGATTGGCATTAGAGGGTCATAATCTATTTGAGCTGGTGCCCGAACTTTCAGTGCTGAAAAGCAAGTTGCCTCCAGAGATTTACAGCGGAGATGAATCCTTTCTTGATGCATCTTCTGAAAAAATCGCAGAACTCCGGACCGAGGTCAGGGAATTATTAATTTCAAAGCTTCTCGAACACGGGAGCGCCCAATGAGAATCAAACGTTTTGATTTAAAGGCCTTTGGTCCCTTTACAGACCGAACTTTGAATTTTGACTCCAGGAAGCCGGGGCTTCATATCATCTTTGGACCTAACGAGTCCGGTAAAAGCAGTTCGCTAAGGGCACTCAAAGCGT
>CAZFXX010000480.1:0-1953 GCA_964522985.1 uncultured Desulfobacteraceae bacterium | reverse complement strand
TATTTTCAAACAGTTCCTTTTCATGTTTGGCATATCCTTTT
This sequence comes from uncultured Desulfobacteraceae bacterium, assembly GCA_964522985.1. GTDB lineage: Bacteria > Desulfobacterota > Desulfobacteria > Desulfobacterales > 4572-123 > 4572-123. The sequence goes on along the minus strand of CAZFXX010000480.1, from coordinate 1,912 downwards.
ACCGTTTCCACCAGGTTGGGAATCAGGTCGTATCTTCTCTTTAACTGGTTTTCAACCTGGGCCCATTTGCCTTTGACATTTTCATCCATGGCCACGACATGGTTGTAACCGGCGATAATTTTGCCGAACATCATAAAGCCGACAATTAAAATAACGCCCAGTACGATCAGTATCACTTTAAGCTGTTTTGACATCATCCTCCTCCAAAAATTATAAAATGACCGGATCTATCGCTTTTATTTATAAAAAGACAGAGCGACCCGCCCGCCTCGCCTGAGCGAGAGCGATGGCGGGCAGGAGCGATACTACAAGTTTTCAATTCTCACTATTCACTATTCAATTAAATTACCATCCCCCGGATGCACCGCCACCGCCGAAGCCCCCTCCTCCGCCACCGCCGAAACTGCCGCCTCCGAATCCACCGCCGCCGCCCCATGACCCCCTGCGGCCGCCCATCATTGAGGCTAAAAACAATATGAAAAAAAGCCTAGGATTTTTAATAAAAAGAAATACCAGAATGATCAGCACGACAAAACCGAAGATAAAATTAACGGGGCTGCCGGATTTGCCTCGGCCTGCCGGCCCGGCATCGTACTTTATCGTGGGCATCCCAGTGATGGCAACCCCTGCATCTGCGGCAATCTTGTTTGCCATGACAAGGGCCGTGGCAAAGATGCCCTCTGAATAGGCGCCTTTCTTAAAATAGGGTGCCAACACCTGGCGCCCCAGACTGCCGGCCAGGCTGTCCGGCAGCACGCCCTCAAGCCCGTAACCAACTTCAATCCTGTACTTTCGTTCCTTTACGGATATCAGAAACAGCACGCCGTTGTCTTTTCCCCTTTGGCCAAGCCGCCATTTATCATGGGCGATTTTCAGGGAAAAATCCTCAAGGGATTCACCATCGAGACTTGTGATGGTCAGGACAACCAATTGGGCCGTTGTCTTTTGCTCCAGTTCCTGGAGGTATCGGTTCAGCTTATTTTCGGTGGCGTTATCCACCAGACCGGCCAGATCAACAACATAGCTAGAAGGCTTTTCAGGAACATCGACGGCCATACCCGCCGATGCCGCCAGAAGGCATAAAAACAGAACTGAGGCAAAAACCGCGTTTTTAGTAGTGGATCTCATCTGTCATGTCTCCCAGTTTTTCAATTGCCATATAACTATCTTCAAAAATCGTATTCAGCTGTTCTATGGTCGGTTTTGCTTTTTGCCTTTTCTGCTGGCCGATGGTCCGGAATATATTAACGTCTATTCCCGAAGCCGCCTCAAGGGCTGTCATCACATCCTCGTTTTGAACGGGCACCTGTTTACCGAGAACCAGAAGGATGCCCCTGAAGAGCGGCATAAATCCTGAAAAAGAATCCGCAAACATATTTGAGAGCAGCCTGCGGTCCCCCATGGACGCGATATAACCCTGTCGGAGACCGATCAACCTGACTTTCAGTTCTCTTTCACACTGAAGCCGGAGGTGGGGCATATCGATTTCAAGATCGCAAAATAGGTCTTCGCCGAGGACTGTTTTATGCAGCAATTTTATGTTCATGAATTCAAGAGGGAAAACATCCAGCGATTTGTCAATGTACGCCCGGGTCATGATCAATGGCGCGGCCACTTTTTTTTTGCGATATTTTTTTCCCAGCGGCGCCAGTAGTTCAAGAAACTTCAAATCCATCCGGTTCAGGACAAAAACAGAGTTGATGTCTGATTTTTCAGGATCAAAATCCGCGGTCAGCGAACTGCCGGTGATGGTCATCGAGTGAATATTATCCGGGCAGCAGCGGATAATCTCCTCCTGAAACGGTTTGAACTTTTCAGTAGCGATAGGATGTAACGTTGGGTCCGTCATTAAAAGCTCCTTAATCGGGTACGGCTTGATAGTGAATAATAAATAGTGAAAATTGAATAATTA
>CAZFXX010000479.1:0-1963 GCA_964522985.1 uncultured Desulfobacteraceae bacterium | reverse complement strand
CCCACTCCCATACCTTTGACAACATGCGCGCCACATCAAAATCAGATCTTTTTGACCGGCGAAGCCGATCGAGCTGGATGAATAAAACAGCCGGGAAAGACTTGACCGAACGGGCGTATGAAAGGGCTTTGGAGATTATTTCAAGCCATGAGCCTCCGCCGTTGACCAAAGGTGCGGCAGAGACCATGCGAAGCATTGTCGATACGTATGAGGCAGAATTAAAATTGCATTAGACAGTCAATCGGTATTGGCGTGCAGCATTTAATGCATCCATGTACAATGATTTATTGAGTCAACAATATTATTAAGGAGGATAAGACATGACCAACGGATTGAATCAACAACTTATCGAGCGGAGAAAACAGGCCATTACATCAGCAGTGGGCAACGCTTCACTGAATTTTATCGCTTCGGGCCGGGGTGCCCTGCTAAAGGATGTTGAAGGACGGGAATACATCGATTTTGCCGGAGGCATCGGCGCGATGAATATCGGCCACAGCCATCCGAAAGTAGTGGCCGCCATTAAAGCACAGGCAGAGAATTTGACCCATTGCTGTTTCATGGTCAACCCTTATGAATCAGCCGTGGCGCTGGCTGAAAAGCTGTGCCGCTTGACGCCCGGGGATTTTCCCAAAAAAGCGGTTTTCCTGAACAGCGGTTCCGAGGCCGTGGAAAATGCCGTGAAGGTCGCCCGCTATGCCACCAAACGGCAGGGGATTGTTGTTTTCGACAATGGTTATCACGGACGGACCCTGCTCACCATGACCATGACCACAAAAGTCAAACCGTTCAAGCTCGGCTTCGGCCCGTTTGCGCCGGAGATCTATCGTGTACCTTTTGGCGATATTAAAGCACTCCATGATTTTTTCGTGACCCATATCAACCCGGAGGCCATTGCTGCGGTGGTGGCCGAGCCCGTTCAGGGTGAGGGCGGCTTTATTGCACCGCCGGATGGTTACTTCCCGGAACTGGCAAAAGTTTGTCAAGATCACGGAATCCTGCTGGTTATGGACGAAATCCAGAGCGGTATGGGGCGAACCGGGAAAATGTTTGCTTCTGAACACTGGGGTGTAACACCCGATATGATGGTTATCGGGAAAAGCCTGGGGGCGGGAATGCCCATTGCGGCCGTGGTCGGCAAGGCCGAGTTAATGGACACCGTACATGTCGGGGGACTCGGCGGTACATACGGCGGCAACCCCGTGGCCTGTGCCGCGGCCCTGGCCGTTCTCGACGTTTTCGAAACAGAGGGCATGCTGGAAAAATCCGTAGCCCTGGGCCAAAAACTCGAGGCACGCTTCAAATCCTGGCAGGAGAAATTCAGCATGGTTGGCGGACTGCGCGGCATCGGCGCCATGCGGGGTTTTGAACTCGTCAAAGGCCCGGATAAAACACCGGCGAATGCTGAAGCCATGAAGCTGGCTGCCTATTGCGGCAACAATGGCCTGGTGCTTCTGGTGACCGGTATCTATGGGAATATCGTCCGCTGCCTGGCGCCCTTTGTCATTACTGATGATCAGCTTGAAAAAGGGCTGGCCATCATAGAGTCGGGTCTGGACGAAATTCATAATTAGAGATTTTACCATCCGTGCCGATATTGATGACCCGGGGAAATTGGTTTCTTAATTCTGGAATTCGTGTTTTATTATAAAAAAATGTGAGGGAACTTGTATTATTGAAAATTGAATACTGAAGGTATTCTGTCTGTTTGGTGGGCACAGCCCACCCTACGATAACTGAAAATTGATGGATGCAGGGGCAGGCAAACCATGTATTATGTATTGCCCGATCTATCGATTTGAATAGAAAAGATAGAGCGGAGCGATACCGGAAGTTTTCAATTTTCAATTCTCACTATTCAATTTACTGTCGGGTATTGGCACGTCACACAAAAACAATTTTTTTTGATAATTTTAAAGGGAGGCCAAGCATGAATGGGCATTATGGGAAAATTTTAAACATC
>CAZFXX010000478.1:0-1969 GCA_964522985.1 uncultured Desulfobacteraceae bacterium | reverse complement strand
GCGGCATCAAAGGCAGGTTTAACAGCTTGGAAACCCGTGGTGCCACAGGCTGGAGGGGAGAATTACCGAGCAGGATCGCCAACTGATGCTCAAACACCTTGATCTGGGCCAACACTTTAGTTTTTTCGCCCTGGTTAGACTCGACCAGCTGCTGCTGCTGCAGCATATCGGCGATGCCGACCTGACCGGTACGGAATTGCAAGGTCATCAGTTCGAGAACCTGGTTGTTGGTGACGATCTGCTCGTTGAGTATATCCAGTTGCCCGTATTGTTCAACCAATTGATACCAGGTACCGGCCACCTCTGCCGATAGGGTGAGGGCCGCGGTCCGAAGGTCTTCCCTGCCGACCTTTGCTTCAAATGCGGCGGCATCGCGACTGGAACGAATGCGACCCCACAGGTCCAACTCGTAACTGGCGGCCAGTCCCAGGGAATAGCTATGGCCCTCACTGGTCTGGCCGTCTTCGCGGAAACGGTTTCGTGAGTTCTCGACCTCGGCATCGAGTGCCGGAAAGAGATCCGCCCCGGCACTGAGCGCTTCCGCTTCGGCCTGACGGAGCCGGTCCCATGCGGTCTTCAGGCTGAAGTTATTCGTCAGGGCCTGGTCCATGAGTCCGCTCAAAACCGGATCATCAAAGGATTCCCACCACTTGTCGGGCAACGGCGAGGTGCCGGATTCGGAAAACTGTGCCGGAGCCGCAAGTGGTGTCTTTAAATCATGAATTGCCATGCTGCATCCCGAGAGCAGTGTCGCCACTATTGCAAGCAGGAGCGCCCGGGTCCGTGAGCGTCCGCCCGGCGTTTGAAAACCCTTAAATAAATTTTTGTATCGAATTGACATTTTGTTTCCTCATTAAGAATGATGGAACCGTAAAAAGTCTCAGGATGGCTACCATTTCCATTTTAATTGCTTCCAATTAACCCTCCTGGAAGTCATACTGCGCAAATGGTCTGTTGCGGATCAAAAACCATAAGATTCCACTGGTCAGGCCGATCGCAATCTGGATGAAACCCAGGGAAAGTATAAGGTCATGGGGTTTAAGTGAAACAAGAACCATTCCAAGGCTGCCCAGAATCATGCCAAAAAAGTTAATCAAGGCTGAGGCCGAACCGCTGTCATTCTGTTGTTGTTCGAGCATGAGGTTAATTCCCGGTACCCGCATGGTCGTTGCCGCCAGGGTTGCCAAAGCTGAAAATAATGCAAATGTCCATGGGGAAACATGCCCTATAGTGGAGACTGCGATGCCGCAAAAAATGAAGACAGTAAATCCAACAGAGATGATTTCCCGGGCTTTGAAATGTTGGGATAGTCTCAAATACAACATTGGTCCGACCATGGCAAAAACAGCATTAAAGGCAAGAAAATAGCTAAATTTTTGTGCGCTAAGTCCAAAATCATTTATGTAGATAAACGATGAGGCGGAAAGAAAGGTCATGATGGATATGACTTCTATGGAGAAGATGGCAAGCAAAATTGAAAAATCAGGATTTTTCAGGACCACTGCAAGACGCCCCCAGGAACGGCCTACTGAACCAACATACCTGTTTTCTATGGTCTCCACCATCAAAACACCTGCAATAAAGGCGATCGCACCGATTGCGGCCAATACAAAAAAAACGACTTCCCATGAAACATATTTAAGCAGGAGTGCACCAATAATCGGTGCTACAATCGGGGCGATAATCACCATCGACATGATCAGCGCCATCACCTTTTCACGCTTGCGTCCACTGTATAAATCTTTTACCATGGCTGTAGAGACGGCAGTGGCAGCACTTCCGCCAATAGCCTGGATAATTCGTCCGGCTATCAACTGTTCCACGTGTTGTGAAAATCCGCACATAATACTGGAAATAGTGTAGATAACCATACCGATAAGCAATATAGGTTTTCGCCCGTATTTCTCACTTAAGGGTCCCCAGAACAACAATCCGATTGCATAAAACACAAAGAACATACTCAGTGTCA
>CAZFXX010000477.1:0-1970 GCA_964522985.1 uncultured Desulfobacteraceae bacterium | reverse complement strand
GCCGCAAATACAATTCAAAATCAATTCGTTATGTTAAATTTTCAACAATCAGTTCTTTAGAAGTATGTTTGCGACACCGTCAAACTTCAATAATAAAAAGAATAATCACAGGCCGCCGGCCAATGGTAAAGAAAAAATACTGTTTCAGGGCCGTGCGCACCTTTGAACGGATAACGGCTACCCGATCCGGAACATCCGGGCCGATTTCATCGACAATCTCCAGCACCACGCACTGCGCATCATCAACCAGATGGCCGGTTTGATGTTCAAAAACAAACCCGCGGGAAATAACGTCAGGTCCGTAAACAACAACGCCGGTCTCCTCATCAAAAGCCATCGTAACGGCAACCAGTCCGTGATCGGCCAGGGCCCGCCTTTCTTTCAGAACGCTTCGGCCCACATCCCCGACACCTTTGCCGTCCACAAGCACCCGGCCGGTCTGAACCCGACCTTCAATCTTTCCCTTGTCCTCTTCAAATTCAATAATCTGGCCATTCTCGGCAAGCAGTATCCTGTCCTGTTTGATACCCACCTGCTTGGCAAGGCGCGCATGCAGAATCAGGTGCCTGTATTCCCCGTGGATGGGAATAAAATATTTGGGCCGGGTCAAATTCATCATCAATTTGAGTTCTTCCCTGAAGGCATGACCAGACACATGGATGGCTGATATTTTTTCATAGATAACATCAGCCCCCCTTTTGTATAAATTATTGATAATATGAGCAATTGCCTTTTCATTGCCCGGAATGAACTTGGAAGAGAGGATAACGGTGTCTTCCGCCTTGATTTTAATATGCCTGTGAGTTCCGGCGGCCATTCGGGCCAGGGCAGACATGGGCTCTCCCTGACTGCCGGTGGTGATCATAATGATTTCGCTGTCTGGATAATTATCCATCTGGTCGATATCCACTTCCATTTTTTCCGGAATAGCCAGATATTTAAGATCTTTGGCAATATTAACGCTGGTCTCGATGCTGCGGCCGTTAATAACGATTTTTTTTCTTCGATTTTTGGCAATATTGATAACCTGCTGAATCCGGACAATATTAGAGGCAAACAGAGCCACAATGACACGACCGGTACTTTTGGCGATAATCTTGTCAAGGGTTTCACAAATTTCCTGGGCGTTGATGGTATATCCTTCTTTTTCCACGTTGGTGGAATCCGACAAAAGGGCCAGAACACCAATTTCACCATAACGGGCAAACCGGTTGACATCCGTTATCATCTCGTCGCCTGCACTGTGAGAAATCTTGAAATCACCGGTATGTACAATAATACCAACAGGTGTCTTAACCGCTATGCCGACACCGTCCACGATGCTATGGCCTACACGGATAAATTCAAGCTCAAAAACCCCCAATCTCAATTTTTCCCGCGGAGAAATTTCGTAGAGCCGGGCATTTTCAAGCAGATTATGTTCTTCAAGCTTATGCCGAACAAGTCCCAGGGTAAACGGAGTTCCGAATACAGGTATGTTTATTTCTCGTAACAGGTAGGGTAATGCACCGATATGATCTTCATGACCATGGGTTAATATGATCCCTCCGATTTTTGACTGATTCTGCCGGATATAGGTCATATCCGGGATAACGTAATCAATACCGAGCATGTAATCTTCGGGAAACATGAGGCCCGCATCCACGATAAACATGGCGTCTTCACACTCGAACACCATCATATTCAGGCCGATTTCACCAAGCCCGCCCAAGGGTATTATTTTTAACATATATTATGCAGCCAACGCTTGTTTTGATTTATCATGGAGAATGCCAACAAATCGGTTATATTTTTATGTCAAGCGCGTCGAGCATGGTGTCGATTCTGCGAACCAGCCAGAAGAACTGTTCGTCCGTGGCATATCCCATGCAGTCGCATCTCACTGTGTTGCGCGTGCGAACCAGCAGTTCACAGGAGATCCGGGTCGGCTCAAGCTCGATGACAAAATAAAAAGGCCGGCATTTTAAATG
>CAZFXX010000476.1:0-1973 GCA_964522985.1 uncultured Desulfobacteraceae bacterium | reverse complement strand
TGAAGCGATACTACGGTTTTGACAAGCCGGTTGTCGTCAGCTATTTTTTATGGCTGGGCAAGGTGCTGACCGGGGATCTGGGGACCTCCACCCGGTATTATGATCCGGTCTGGGACATGATTTCAGAACGCATTCCCATTTCACTTTATTTCGGTCTCATCTCCATGGTCATCGTTTACGGGGTCTGCATTCCCCTGGGGATTGCCAAGGCCATCGGGCACAAAAGTGCCTTTGACAATATTTCCTCCATGGTTGTTTTCGTCGGCTATGCGGTTCCCGGCTGGGTGATCGGTGTGCTGATGCTGGTATTGTTTGCCTCGCACTGGGAGTTTTTTCCCCTGGGGGGTATGGTCAGTGATGGATTTGAAGATTTCGGCATGATCCAGCAGGGGCTCGATATTCTTTGGCATACCATTCTGCCGCTGCTGGCCTATGTTCTGGGGTCCTTCACCGTCATGACCTTTCTCATGAAAAACACCCTCATGGACAATTTGTCCGCGGATTATGTGCGCACCGCCATTGCCAAGGGACTGCCCTTTAAAAAGGCGGTGTTCCGGCATGCCCTCAGAAACAGCCTGATACCCATTGCCACCAGTTTCGGCAATAATGTGTCGGTGATTCTGTCCGGGTCCTTTCTCATCGAAAAAATTTTCAATATCAACGGGATGGGCCTTTTAGGCTATGAATCGGTGGTGGAGCGGGATTATCCGGTGGTGATGGGCATTCTGGTGATTTCATCCCTGCTGTTCATGATCGGTAATATTCTTTCGGATGTGTGTGTGGCCCTGGTGGACCCGCGGGTAAAATTCGAGTAAATCACATATGAAACTCAATCCCCTGACCCAGAAAAAAATAAAGCGTTTCAGGTCCATCAAACGCGGCTATTATTCGTTTTTGATCATCATGGCCATGATCGGCCTGTCCTTTGGTGCGGAATTGCTGGTGAGCAACCGGGCATTGATCGTCTGCTATCAGGGGCACTATTATTTTCCCACCTACGGGTATCAGCGTGCCGGGAAGACCTTCGGGCTTGAGTATGACTATGAAACCGATTACCGGCAATTGAAAAAAAAGTTTGAAAAAGAGAACAGCTCCAACTGGGTTCTGTTGCCCCCAGTGCCCTGGAACGCCTATGAAAATGACCTGAAGATGGACCAATTCCCGCCGTTTCCCCCTTCCTGGACCGACCATCATTACCTGGGGACGGATACCGTGGGGCGGGATATTATGGCACGCCTGGTCTACGGGTTTCGGATCGCCATTTTGTTTTCCCTTGTTCTGCTGCTGGTGAACTATTGCGTGGGGATTGCCATCGGCAGTGCCATGGGGTTTTTCGGGGGTCGGTTCGATCTTTTTTTCCAGCGCATCATCGAAATCTGGTCCAACGTTCCTTTCTTGTATATCATTATTATCATCTCCTCCATTGTGGTACCCAGTTTTTTCATGCTGGTTATCATCATGGCCTTTTTCGGCTGGATCGGCATGACATGGACCATGCGGACGATTACCTACAAGGAAAGGGAGCGCGATTATGTGCTGGCGGCCCGGGTCCTGGGGGCCGGCAGTTTCAGGATCATATTTCGTCATATCATTCCCAATACCATTGCCGTGATCGTGACCTTTGCGCCCTTTGCGGTGTCCGGGGGCATCGTGGCCCTGACCTCTTTGGATTACCTGGGGTTTGGTTTGCCGCCGCCCACCCCCAGTTGGGGGGAGCTGTTGCAGCAGGGCTGGGCCAACCTGGATGCCTGGTGGATCGGTGCTTCGGTCATTGGTGCCATGACCCTTACCCTGATGACGGTTATTTTTACCGGTGAGGCCATCCGGGAGGCCTTTGATCCAAAGCGGCATACCACTTACGAATAATCGGGGCACTTTGCCCGGATGAAATTTTTAAAAGCAATAAAAGATTAACTCGTAAAAAATCGGATTTAGACGGTCTCGTAAAAAGTTCAAATTCAAGGCGTGCAAAT
>CAZFXX010000475.1:0-1975 GCA_964522985.1 uncultured Desulfobacteraceae bacterium | reverse complement strand
CAGACATGGCCGGGTATATAATGTCTTTTTGCACGAGCCATTTTTCGTCGATTCTATTAATAAGGCAGTTTTAGGGGGAAAACCGGTCGATTAAGACCGTTCCAGAGATATTTTTAAGCTATTTTATTGGCAATGTCAATTACTTAGCGTGGCCCGACCCCAGCCCCCCCCGGATCGGGCTCCTGCACATAGAGGCAGCCGAAGGCCGGCTGCACCAGATGCCGCATATCCCCCACCGTAACGGAACGTTCGGCATTGCGTGCATGAAATATAAAAGTTTCCGGGCACAACGCCAGGGCATCTTTTACCTGTTTCTTAGTAAAAAAACCGTTTTACTGTCGGTCCTGAAACCATGTTCCTTGAAGCAGGCCAGGGCCTGGGCGCTGCCAAAGGCCACGCCGGTCCCATTGAGGATCTTGAGCGTAGCTCCGTGGACACGGTCCACATCTTCAGGAGCCAGCACCTTGATTTCAGGACGAAAAATCATATTTAAACCTTCGGATGGACATTACCTAATCAATTGTGTGCGCCTCAATTCTTTCCGCGATATATTTAACCCTGTCGATCAAGTTGTTGTCCAGGACCATGTCACCTACGCCGATAATAATCGGGTTGCTTCCGATGGTGGTCAGCATGGTGTCGACGAAGGCCTCGAAAATATGCTGTTCGGTACGCTCTTCCAGAAGATCACTGGGTATGCCGCCCCAGATGAGCGGACCGTTTCGCCATTTTTCCCAGGCCTCTTTAAATGGTAATTCGGTAATCGGCTGAGGTGTAAAAGATTCGCACACGTCGAGTCCGGATTCGGGCAGCAGGTTTACAAGGGGCTTCAGGTTTCCGTCTGTGTGGCTGCCCATCTTTTTACCCTGAGCGTGAAGGATCTCCGCATATTGCTGGTATTGTGGAATGCAATACTGCCGGAACAGATTCGGGTTGGTCATCATGCCGTCCAGGTTGTCCCCGAACTCGATATAGGGCAGATTTGTTTCCTCAAGCTTGCCGAGAATCTCCTTCATTTGCTGATCCAGCAGGTGAATCAATCTGTCCAGTCTGTCTCTGTCGTCGTACAGTGCCTGGAACAGGCTCATTTCACCCAGGTATTCCAGCAGCGCCTGCTGAAACGGGATGCGGTGGATGCACGGTACCAAAAAACCATGGGACCCCACTTCCTTTTCTTCCGCCTGGAACTCCTCGTAAAGGGGTACGAATTCCGCCCGTTCCAGAATGTACTCGATAGTCCGGTAATCGGCGGCCTCCTTGATCAGATGTGTCGTCATATAAGGCTCCATGCCGCTCAATGAGATCATGCTTTCGGCAAATACGTAGCTTAAACTCACGGAACCGACCGGTGTTTTGTATTCAACAGTGCTGGTTCCCGGCTTATCCCGGGGGATTTCCTCGGGTGGATACTGGGCCGGGAAATAGCGCACATCCGGATCGTTTTTCCGATGGATCAACGCGTTATCAAAGAAGATGCACATCTCCACCCCGCGCAGCTTCAACGCGTAGGGGATCGAAAATTTTTCCCGGCCGATTCCGACGGCTTTGTGCACGTCATTCAGAGACATGTTTTCGTACGCCGGCGGCATGGTTTTCCTGGCCTGCATACCCTTGTGCCAGATTTCGATCCGGTCGATAAAGGGAAGGCGATCGGGCGGTTGGCGGTTAAGAACCGCCAGTACCCGCTCTTTCATTGTCCATTTTTTTGTTGCTTCAGGGGTGTTCATTTTCATTTTTCCTGCACAAAATATTTTTTTATAATTTTAGATTTAAATTAACGCGAGTTCTTATGGGGTCAGGGCAGACCTATACTAAATTCAGCGATGACATTTTAGCAATTAGCTACTAGTTTAATGGTTACGGGATGTTTACTATCATAAACTTTCATCCGCGGGTGTTATTTTTCATTAACGTAATGCCCTGGTTTTTTAAAGCTAACCGCTAACTGCTCAACTTATAGGATGTCGAGTTTCTT
>CAZFXX010000474.1:0-2006 GCA_964522985.1 uncultured Desulfobacteraceae bacterium | reverse complement strand
TATCCTTTACCGTGGAGGGAATGGATCCGATCCGGGTCTGCACCCTTCTTGGCGAGAAAGGAATCTGTGCATGGGACGGCCATTTTTATGGCATCCGACCCATCGAGCGACTCGGTTTGCTTGAAAAAGGCGGGGTGACACGCGTTGGTGTATCGATTTACAATACCCAGCAGGAAGCGGAAAGGCTGATTGATGCAGTAAAAATAATAGCCGGCGGCTAAACCGATTTTTCTCCTGAATTGGGGAGGCCAGAGACGTAGATTCAATTAATTGAACAAATACGGCCAACGAGCCGGGGTCATATTCAAAGCATTTCAACGGGGAAATATTTCCCCGTTGAAATAAGACTGAAGATGGACCCAAAAACGATCCGGAAAGAATGCCACCCCGGACGAACCGGAATATCAACCGCCGGTTGCCAGGGCAATATAGGCTTCCCCTTTTGCCGTCAACTCTTCATAATCCTTCGGGGCACTGAGATCCGCCAACAGTTGCCGGGTATAATTCCTGATCAAGTCATCGGCCCTGGGCTCTCCTTCGGCCTGCCACTGTTCAAGGGTCAAACTCGGCCAGATCTCATTACCATAATCGAATTGCCGGAAAAGCTTGCAGGTATTGTCTGCCATGAGATAATTTCCCGCCGGACCGATGGCGGCGACCTCGTCCATGGCGACAGCCTCGTCATTCACCCTGAACCCCGCAGAAAACAACCGGGCCTGACGGATCACCTGATTGGCGTAAACCACGGCAGCCGGGGAAAAGGCCAGGGAATTAAAATTGCTTCCTACAGAAGGGGCCAGGCTCACTTTGCCCAGGCAAGCGGTCAAATGGTTCATCCAGAAGGTGCCGCTGGCCAGCAGATCCGGACCCCAGCCGGTGTCGTTTCCGGAAGTACCCGAGTAGGGCAGATCGTAGTGGGCCATCATCTCGGCACTGGTCAGGTTAAGCAGCATGGTATGGGGGGTATACAGACTCATCATGGTTTTCATGTCAAAACCGGCAGGCAGGCTTCCAAGAATTACCGGTGTACCCTCTTTCAGGAGTCGGGCATAGACCAGACCCGCCAGCAGTTCCGCATTCAACACAGCCAGGGTACCTGCCGGGGTAATCGGGGCGGTGGCACCGGACATCCCGTAATTGTTGTAGATAAAAGGCAGCCCCCGACGGCCGGTGGCCGCGATTTTTCCGGTGGTCTTCGCATTTAACACCAGCGGTGTGATGGGGTTAAAATAGGGGATGACAAAGGGATTGCGGGACAGGTCTCCATGGAGATGCTCGAAAAGGTCTATGACGATTTCAAAGCAACCGGGCTCTGAAATCAACACCACCAGTGGTTTAACAGTATTGGCAATCATTTCCAGACTGGCATATAAATCAGCATGCGCCGTCGGCAGTTCCTGTACAATCCCAGGGGTAGTAACCACATCAAAACCGTCCAGTCGATCTCCCAGCCTTACCGAAAGCACCATATGATTGCGGCTAAAGGGTTCTACTTTGTCCGTAACCGGGTCCTGGTAGTAGAGGTTGGTGCAACCGACACCGAATCGGGTCTGGTTCCGGGCTACATTGCCGAGCTGAAAGGCAAACTGTTCATTGCGATCATAAATATCGATACAGCCGGGTGCTGCAGCCATGATTTAAAAAAAATTAAAAGTCCAGACTTTTGTATTTTTGGTACGTCTCTGCCGCTATCCCGATATCCACATCTCCAATTTTTTCTAACACCCGCCCGTTTCGGGCAGTAGAGGGCACTTCAACCAAAATCAACGGTGATGAGGTGTCAAGAAACTAAAAGCCACCCTTTCTGGATGGATATCAATTATGACATTTTTGTCATTACGCTAAATGCCCATCTCCGCTTCGGCTTCCTCGACGATGGAACGGATCTTTGCCAGGACCTCATCCGGAAGCGGCTGCGGGGTATGATTTTCAAGAATATATCGCACCTTTCCCATGGCCCGGTCATAACTGCCGATGGCCCCTGCGGTTTTCCAGACATCACGCGT
>CAZFXX010000473.1:0-2007 GCA_964522985.1 uncultured Desulfobacteraceae bacterium | reverse complement strand
GGCAGCCGCCGGACCAGCGGCATCACATGATGACCGCCGGTGGTCAGGAATGGAATAAGAGTGGAACCAAGCAGGCCGCTGGCGCCGGAAATCAGGATTCGTAGAGGTTCTTGCTGTTTATGGGATAGATGATCAGCCATATCGGCGGTTGTTGTATTGTGGCGATAGGTAAAAATCTGTTTCAGTTTTTTTTCAACCAGAGGATGCATTAACGCCGTACCAAAAAGGTGCAGGGGGAGGGCATATTCGATACAATCTTCAAGAATACATTGTGTCTGGCCAAGGGTTTCAAAGCGGTGGGTATGTATCCATTTAGAAAATGGGCCCTTTATCTGCATGTCTTTAAAAAGTTTATTCGCCTGATAATCAATATGGCGGGCATGCCATTTTATGGGAATCGGGCCGGCTTTGAGTTTCATCTCCACTTCAGCACCGATAAGAATCCCCCCGGTTCGAGAGATGATTTCAAGGGGATCCCAGGGAGGACTCAGCCGTTCAATGGCGCCGGGACGGGCATGCCATTTGAAGACGTCTTCAACCGGCGCATTAATTTTGGAACGTTTTTTAAATATTTTTGTTTTCATGGGTTGATTGGCCGCACGTACATTCTTTTTCTTCGTTTTTGGAATTATTGTTTAAACAAACCCGGCATCGCGTATCACTGCACATCTGGCAGGAAAAGCAATCCGGGCATTTATTTTTTTTTTGCGTGTCCGGCTGTTTTTCAGGGGTATACACTTTACCGGGCAGGCCTTTGATTTCTAAAAACGGCATTTTGATCAATCTTTTTCGCGTTTAGGAAGTATCAATCGCTCTTCTCCGCAGAATACCATCAAATCATCACCTCTTACACAGGTGAGTGTCATGTTGACGGCACTGGCCAGGTCGACCCCGAGCGACGTGGGCCGGGAAATCCCGACAAGCATTTCAAGTCCGGCCCGGGCAGATTTCTGGACCAGTTCATAGCTTAACCGGGAAGACATGATCCCAAAGCGGGCATTTGAAATTTTATTGTCCATGAAAGTTTTGCCGATGGCTTTGTCCAGAGCATTATGACGGCCGACATCTTCTGCGGATGAAAGAACCTGCAGGTCCATATCAAAGATTAAAGCCGCATGAGCGCTGCGGGTTTTTTTGTGAAGCGGCTGAAACGAGGAAAGATGGTCAGCGCATTCCTTTACCTGGTCGAAGGATATTTTAAAACTGTTTTTAACCGGAGTGGTAATCTGGTGAAGGTCATTGATCACTTCTTTGCCGCATATACCGCAGCTAGTTTGGCTGACAAAGCCTTTACGGTCTAAGAGATCAACGACTTTGTTTTTCCGGTCGTCGGTAAGCGTAACCGTGGCAACATTCGTACCTTCTTCGGTGCAAAAACCAATGGTCACAATATCTTTTGGAGAATCAACCAGGCCTTCTGCCAGGCAGAAGCCGGCCACATGGGCAATTTCGTCCCCAGGGGTCCGCATCACCACGGAATAGGGATTTCCTTCAATCCTTATGGACAGGGGCTCTTCAATGATTATTGGCTGATCAGTTGAAAATTGTTCTCCATTTTTATAAAGTAAAATGGATTGTTTTTTTGATTTTTTCACCTTGATCTTTTCACCCCCGCCAGTTAAATCCGACATGTAAAATCCCTGCATTCCTGTTCAGTTAATATATCCATCGCATAAAGAATCCGCTGTTCTTTTTCCCGGCGGGTGTCTGTTATATTCTTTAGCTGAAGGTTTTTCAGAAGCGTTAATGCCTTTTGGGGGGATGGCAAGCTGTTCAGTTCTTTTCCGATTACTTTGCCGGACATTGTATTCATCAGGATTGCCTCTTCCCCGTTGGTAATCATTGAGAATGGAATCATGTAGTCTTCAATGAGTCTTGCGGCTGCTATCGTCGGTCGCTGCCGTGTCACAATAGAGCCGGGGCCATACATGATTACTGCAAACGATATTTTGTTGATTCGGATTATGAAATCAACAGTTACCGTCCCGGTTTTGTCACCGATTTTCA
>CAZFXX010000472.1:0-2016 GCA_964522985.1 uncultured Desulfobacteraceae bacterium | reverse complement strand
CAGACCATCGCACAAAGAACTGTTTGGCAAATTGCGCTCGGCCAGGCAAGTGGTGAAGGCAGGACCATGAAAACACTAAATTGCCCTAAGGGCCACGGTCCAATGGTACTAAAGACCGTTATCAAGAAGATGATCTTTAAGGGCGTTGATATCGCCGTTGAGGCCAAGGCTTTCATATGCCCTGAATGTGGACTGGAGGCCGGTACGCTGGAATCCGCGGGGGACTTGCAGTCCGCCATAGCCGAGGCTTATCGTGCCAGGCAGGGGCTGCTAACGGGTGCAGAGATTAAGGCGCTTAGAAAATCACATCATTTGACCCAGCGGCAACTTGCAGAAATGATGAACATCGGCATTGCCAGCATCAAACGGTGGGAAACCGGTACGGTTCAGAGTGCATCCATGGATCATGCCCTTCGAATGCAGCTGCAATCCGGGATTCAAGCGGACAACTATTCAGGAAACCGTGAAATATCCCTCCCCCGTATCAAATTGGCAGCCAGGCTGTTTGAGGGATTTTTGGGGAAAAAGTTGCTTAAGAAGGGGGATAAATTTTTATTCCTCGCCAAGTATCTCTGGTATGCTGATTTTTTTTGTTTCAGACAAATTGGGCGCGGCTTAACCGGTGCATCCTACGCCGCAATGACCTACGGACCCCAGCTCAACAACTACAGGGATTTGATTGATCCTATTAAAGCATCAAATGAAGATGAGGCAGAACCCTTGTCCGGCGATGAGCTTAGAATTTTGAAAAAGGTTGCTCATACCTTTCCGGAAGAGCAAATGGTTTATGATGCCGCCCATCGCGAAAAAGTATGGCAGGTGGCAGTGATCGGGGCCTTGATACCTTACTCTTGTGCCCATGAACTGACCGAAATTAAATAGACCCGAGAGCAACTGCATCATATGTCTATGCCTATCAGGACATGTGGGATGAAAAGTTTCAAGCGAACGGCGAAGAGAAGGGTGTGGCGTGAAGGCAGTGAAAAATATCAACTGGACAATTTTGATTTGGTTGTCTGGTTTTTGTGAGTTGAGAGGCGGATTTGATGCGATTACAAATCGACTTGACACCTTCTTTGCATTTCATTAGAGCGGATAATAGGGTTATAAATTACCGAATATATCTATTACTATTTACCGGATTAAGACCTTGCATTTTAACGAATAAAGGCAATGGGGCAGCGGTGTACGGCGCATCTTAAAGGAAGCTGAAGAATTGGGTTTGCCGGAGATGCAGATTTTGGAAATTGGCATGCGGTTGCGGTTTGTTGTTCCATTGATAAAGCAAATCACCGTTCAAACTAAAACCGGACAAGCCGAGGCACAAGTCGAGGCACAAGTCGAGGCACAAGTCGATCTGGATATCCTTACAGCTTCCGCTGAACACTCACTTTCTTCTTCAGAAATCGCGAAAGCGCTGGGGCACAAAAAATTGAGTGGAAATCTACGTAAAGCCTTATCCCGCCTTAAAGAAACCGGATTGCTGGAATACACCATCCCCGAAAAGCCCAAAAGCCGCCTGCAGAAATACCGTCTGACGCAAAAGGGCAAAGCCGTAATCGATGCACAGATGACACGTGAATAGGGGACAATAGATGATGACGGCGTTCATCATCACCATTTTTGACAGGATTTACAGGATCGACAAGAGCCTTTGTTAAGGGATCGGGAGGCCTTTTGGTAGAACAGGGCGACCGCAATAAGTTGAGGTTCGGTTTCTATTCGGATTCCGATTCAAAAGAGGAAAGAAACGCGTACTTTCAACCCCGTTTTATGTCCCCTTTTTCCCTTTTTTTCACTCAGTCTTATGCCCTCAGTCCTCCACGCCCGGCGTGGCCAATACCTATCTTTCCTGACTCCTGTCTCCTGACTTCTGCCTCCTATCTCCTCTTTATCGGAAACAGAATGACCAGAACCATTTTTGACAGAATTTGCAGGATCCACAGGAGCTTTTTTAAAGGGGCAAGGATATCTTTTGGGAGAACAGAACGTCCGAAAGAGGACGGAGTTCAATTT
>CAZFXX010000471.1:0-2024 GCA_964522985.1 uncultured Desulfobacteraceae bacterium | reverse complement strand
CGCCGAACCCGCCGACACGGCTGCTGCGGCAGACATGGGCTTACCGTGATTGATTGTGACCGCAAAGGGGGGCCATACTAAAACGCCGAACAGTCGTTCAACCGTACTCGCAGAAGCTCGCCGGGTAACTCAACGTTGCATATCCAAATGCTATACGACGTTATATGCTGTATTTATGATGAATAAGAGAAAGCCGATATTTAAGCATGTACTGCTCGGTGATAACCTGAGAAATCTGGCCACGGACTATTGGCAACAGTCCGGGGTACCTAATTTTCTGGAACTGCGTGACATGCTGCCAACTTAATTTCTGCAAAATTTTTTCAAATTTTAGTTGCGGGCACAACTTAATATACGTATATTGGTTGTGTTCGCAACTAATATACAGGAGTAACATGATACGCAAAAAGGAAGAATCCCTTGGACGAATGGTCTCCATTCTGTATCGAATTGGACAACGTCATATGGGGAAAAATCTCGAACCCTACAATATCGGGGCCGGTCAGGTTGCATTTTTGGCCGAACTGTTATTGGGGGATGGTATCAGCCAGGACGAAGTGGCTTCAAATTTTAGATGTGATAAGGCGACAGCCGCCAGAGCCATTCAGCATCTTGAGCGTAATGGTTATGTAGAGCGTAGGCAGTCCTTAAATGATGGCCGGGTTAAAAAGGTATTCGTTACGGACAAAGCACGCGAGTTCCAGCCGGTACTTTTGTCTTTTTTAGAAGAATGGACGGATACCTTGTTCCAGGGATTCAGCACCGAGGAAAAAGAACTCGTCCTACGCCTTCTTCACCGAATTGTGAAAACGGCATCGAAAATCAGGATGGGTGAAGGGGACATAAATAAGGAGGTCCAGCAAAATTGATTGACGCTAAAAGGCTTTCTCTGGGGGTTATTCTCACTTCCGCCACCCTCACCATCATGGCCGGCAGCATCATCGCACCGGTTCTCAACGTAATGAGGGATGGGTTGGGGTCGCCCCCTCGTCGGTTGGATTAATCATAACCACCCATGGGTTGTTAATGGCTCTTTTCAACCCGCTAATGGGAAGCATCATTGACCGGAAGGGGGTCAGATGGCCGTTTATTTTTTCACTCATCGGTTATGGTCTTGCCGGCGGTGCCGGCCTGCTGATCAATTCCTACTGGGTGCTTCTGGTAAGCAGAGCCTGCCTCGGGATTGCCCTTGCCGGCGTATTTGCTGCCATCAATGTGCTAATTCTGAGCAATTACCAGGGCGGTGACCGTGACAAGGTCATGGGTTGGCGGGGAAGCGCTCAGAGTTTTGGCGGGGTCCTCTGGCCGCTTATCGGAGGTGCCCTCGGCGGCTTTTCATGGCATTTTCCCTTTGCCATCTACATGCTGGCAATACCCATTGGTCTGCTTGCCATGAGAGTTGTTTCGGAACCGGTAACCCATCACCTGACTGGACCATCCTCCGGTAACGATACAACAGTGTTCACGTTATTAAAGCAAAATCCAATCCTTCTGCTGATCATTTACGGCCTTATGTTTTTTTGCCAATGTACTACTTTATGTTATTGTCATCTTTCTGCCCCAACTGCTGGAAACCTTCGGTATCTCAAGCACATTTCGGATCGGTATGTTTCTCACAGCCATGACGGGTTCTGCAGGGGTGACCGCCTTCATCTACGGAAAGATACGATCCCGATTTTCATATCCAACGATCGTTCTGACCGCTGTTGCAATTTGGTCAGTGGCGTTTACTATCATATCCCAGGCCTCCGATATCCGTATCATCGCGGTGTCGATTGCCCTGTTCGGCGTCAGCCAGGGACTTATCCTGCCGACGATAATGGTGTGGATCGGAGACGTTATTCCGTCGTCTTTTCGGGGAAGATTCAGCGCTTATCTGGGAACTTTCGGTTTTATCGGCCAGTTCCTATCACCCCTTCTTTTCGCCCCGATATTGATTATGGTGGGTCTTAAGGGGGTTTTCATGGTCGGTGCCGGAATCGGCGTCACCTGGTTTTTCTTGTGTCTATTGGGATTAAGGTATG
>CAZFXX010000470.1:0-2026 GCA_964522985.1 uncultured Desulfobacteraceae bacterium | reverse complement strand
TTTTTCTTTCTTATTTGAAATTTTACCATTTATTTAAGAATTCTCTAAACAAAAATTCCTTGTCGGTTACTCCCGAAAATTCTATCTCGGCTCCGGATAAATTAAGAGAAGAGGGGACTGCCGTTAAGTTTATTTAAGCCAGCTCCATCTATGTTAATGGCGTGAGTATTATTCCACGTCGCTTTTTTGATTGATTAAAGTAATTATTTGCATATAATTACCCTTTTATTCTCCATGTTAATATTTCTACGCGATAAGTAGACAGCTATAAATTATATAAAAAAACTATTATTGATTATAATTCTGAATTTATTTATTTTCGCTTCTTTTTTCAATAAATTCAATATTTTTTTATTAGGGTCATTTATATTCTCGATATCGAAACCCGATCCTGTTGTTAATTTTAATATTGGAATAGGATTATAATATTTATTATCAATTTTAACATTTTCTAAATTTGTAAAAAGTATCATTTTTAGTAATCCGTCTTTAATATCCCCAATTGATGGAAGTTTATTTTCTTTAGTATGTTTGGCCTCTATTAACGAAACATTTTCTTTATTTATCTCCACCTCATCAGAAGTAAAATAATAATTTCCACCAAGATAGTTTTTGATAGTTAGAACTGCTTTAATTCCTGCCAATTTTTCCTTTGGTTGAACAGTAATGCTTTCTCTTTGCTGAGCTTTTTGTGCTAAATCTCTTGATAGATTCATAAAATTTTCTTTTCCTTTTAAAAGTTCTTTTATTCTTTTTTCGGCAGATGTTTTTGAGTGCATTTCAATATTAAGGGAGCTTGAAATATTTTCGTATGAAGCAAGAGCATTTTCACCCATTTTTGCAACTTTATTTATTTGTTCTATATTCCAGTGTAGAGCATCTGATTGATATGAGAGCAATTTATTTATTTCAAATTTAATCTGTTTTACATCAAATCTTTGTTTTGTTATTTTGTTTTTATATCTTGAGCTTTTCTCTGCATATTTATAATAAGAGATGATTACATAAACATTTAATAGGCTCATTAAAGAAACCGTATCCCATTGCAAAAAATCTCTATCACCTTCTTTCCCTTCATCTTTTACTATAGGAATAACGGTTAGTTTTTTGCCAGAAAAGTCAAGAGAATTATAAATACGGGTGTAAGGGTAGGACCTTGTCCTTTTTGCAGAAACCCACCAACTTATAGCGATTTGGTTTTTATCATCTACACTTAAAACAAAGGTCGCTTTTTTTGAAAGGGCTTCGGATAATTCTGATATACTAAAAGTATATAAATCGTTACACAAGAAAGGAGTATATCTTATACCGTTAATATTTGCAGATATGTTTATCATTTTATCCACCCCTTTACCCTTTCTATTGTTTCAAAGGTATCATCATTTTTAAATAATGTCTTTTGACTGCCAAACCCAAGCTTCTCTTTTATAATAGGAATTAGTGATTTTTTAATTTCTATACCTATACTATTCCTTCCAAGTTGTTTTGCAATTTTCATAGTTGTACCTGAACCGGCAAAAGGATCAAGAATTGTTTCACCAACATAAGAGAATAATTTTATTGCCCTATAGGGTAATTCTTCCGGAAATGCTGCTATACCTTTTTCTAATGGTGAGCCAGGCATTACATTATTCATTCTCCAAAGAGTTAGAAACCATTTTTTTTGTTGAAATTCCTTGATGTCTACTTTTGATTCCTCTCTGATTTTTTTGTCAATTGATTTATAATCAAATTTCCCTTTTTGGAATATAATGATACTTTCAAGAAGATTATCAGGATAAAAATACATAGGATAAGGATTTTGTATCATAACTCCACTTCTTCTACTAATTCTTATATACCCCTCTGGTTTTTCCCAAATTAGTCTATCTCTATATCTAAAACCAACTTTTTGAAAAATCTTTGTTGCATCCGCCACGATCGGAAATTTCTCACCGTCAATTAACATATCATCAATATTTAAAATAAATATTCGTCCTTTCGCAAGAACCCTAAATGTTTCTTTTGCAAATTTACGAAGAACGCT
>CAZFXX010000469.1:0-2047 GCA_964522985.1 uncultured Desulfobacteraceae bacterium | reverse complement strand
AGCCGTCTGCATGCCCATGGGGGGGCTGTGTTTTGCCGCCTTACCCATAAACTGAAGGTACCGAACCGGATCAAAATTCAAATTGCGCCACTGAACAAAATGAATGGGATATTTTTTTCGAAATTCAATAAAGGCCTCAACCTCTTCCGGGGTATCTGTAAACCCAGGACAGTTGAGATAATTGATGGACACAAATTTACCTTGATCCAGCGCCGTTTCAATGCTCTTTAAAACATCTTTTAAAAAATAGCTCCGAGGCCTGAAGTAAGCGGTATAACACTCTTTACGAAGACTGTTCATGCTTACTCGTATAGAATCGAGTCCCGCATCAAAGAGTCGTTCCATCACTACCGGCAGACTGCCGTTGGTATTCATGTTAATGGTGCCGTCAGCTGTTTTTTCCCGTATCAGATGAAGGGCCGGTTCAATGACATGGGCCGCCAGCAACGGGTCCCCCTCGCATCCCTGGCCAAAGCTCACCACTGCCTTTTTTACGTGGTTGATAT
The DNA here is from genome assembly GCA_964522985.1 of uncultured Desulfobacteraceae bacterium. GTDB lineage: Bacteria > Desulfobacterota > Desulfobacteria > Desulfobacterales > 4572-123 > 4572-123. The sequence continues at coordinate 1,541 of CAZFXX010000469.1, read as the reverse complement.
GTTCCAGGGCGACCTGGGCAATCTCTTCAGGTGACGGCGTAAAATCGATCCGGTCCTGGCTGTTTATGATTTCACCCGATTCCTGCAGGGATATACAGCCGATGCAACGCGCGTTGCAGGATCTTGAAGTGGGCAATGGCGCCTCATATCGGCCAAGGAAAAAATTTTTTCCGGCCGGGCATCCATATTCCAAAGCACATTTTTCAAGATGTCGGCGCAGCCGGTTTTTCGGCATTATGCCCTGCATTCGATGGATGCCTGCGACAACATTTTTACGCTGCATAAGCCGCAAATCCTGCCGATTTTCACTGTCCACCAGGATGACGGCGGACCGAAAACTGTCACCGTGCCAGCCCACGGCACCATAAGCGAACAACGGCAGATATTGCGCGCTCTTTTTTTCTTCGTAAGCGCATATGCGGGAAAGTACATACCCCGGAGAATTAAACGCAGCCACGGGATACAGCGGTGTTCCGGGTTCATAGGGATTTTCCGCCAGTGTTTCTATCCTGCCGGTATCCAGATTATAAACGATGGGCATGCGATCCGGCAGAAACATCAATTCTCCGCCATAGGGCATTTTTATAGTTGCATCCAGGGTCAAAGGAACCAGGTCAGCGCCCCCCCGCCCAACGGCGGCATATCCTTCCAGATCGAAAATTTCGCCATCTGCATTGGCAACCACAGCGGTCATAAAACCCCGTTTTGGTTTTCTCTGTCTTTTATTCTTTTTGCCGGAGAGGCTCACCAAGTATTCTCCCTTTGAAATTTATCCACACACAGGACAGGAGCGAATCCTATCATCGATGCCGGATATAAGCAAGATACAGCAGGGTTTGCCCTGCCCGGATAAAAACAGTCGCCGTAATATTCATGAAAAAATTATGCCAAAAAAAACCAAAAACCACCGGAGACAAAGTGGCTTTTGGTTTTGGGGAAAGGATGTACACAAAAGATAAAACGAATTATAATCCGGACATCTTGGAGACTTTTCACGACGCCTTCAACGCTGCCTTAAAAAATTCCGCCTAAAAGCCCAGACGACAACCAGAGCCATCAATATCCAGCCGGCCGGATACCCGGGAGCTGAAGCAGTTCCCGTACCAGCTGTGCCGATAAAACATCCGCCACTGGTGGACTCAGCCGGATCATCAACAGATAACTGACTGCTGAAACCCAAACCGGAGGGATCGATAATCATGGAATTGGCCTGACGGTCGTTATCACCCACCCCGCCGTCCGTGAGCACCAGGGTCACCTGATCCCGGGCTTCGTTAAAATCACTATTGCTGCTGTAATCCTGCCATCCGGTGGCATCGCTGTAATTATACCATACGGCATCTTCCGGTGCGCCCTCCGGCAGGTAGACGTCCAGAACAACTGATCCACCGGGGTTCGATGCCTTCACATCCATATCGATGAGTCCGTAGGGTAAAAATTCGGGCCGGTCCCCGGTGCCCTCTGTAAAATCAGGGTCCACCGTCTCCAACCGGACCAAGTGACCACCATCATGAACCTGAACGGCAAGGGGCTGATTATCA
>CAZFXX010000468.1:0-2052 GCA_964522985.1 uncultured Desulfobacteraceae bacterium | reverse complement strand
CGGAAAATCTGCAGCAGTTGAGCGCAGATCTCGGCCTTGTGGTTGCCACATGCGCTGAAGAGGTGGACCTTGGTGCCTATGGCATTGTCCATAATAAATGTATCGATGATGAGCTGATTATTAAAAATTTTTCATCTGATGAACAATTGATGGCATTTTTAGGTGTAAAGAATTCAGGTTCAGGTAGGCTTACCCGATCTGGTGCCGGGAGTTCTCTCAATCTGAAAGACAAGGGGCAGCGAAAAGCATGCAACTGTATCGTCAGCAAGGATATCGGTCAGTATCATACATGCGGCCATTTATGCCGGTACTGCTATGCCAATTTTTCAGAAAAACGGGTCATGAGAAATATTGACAAGAGAACCCATGATCATTCTGAATCAATTTTAACGGAATAGGGCTAAAATCGAAAATAGAAATTGGAAACTGGAAATTAGATAAGGCACCGACTTTGTTCACGGTTGCCGGTTCACAATTTACTTTTTTCCCAAAAAGGGAGAAACGGCATGAGCGATATTTTAAAAACAGATTATACTTTCCTCGACAGGCCGGAAATTTTGAACCTTTTATTTCATCCCAGGGCTGATGCGTTTAATGGTGGGTCCAAAGGGGCGGGCGGTCCCGGCTCGGCTACCGATCATCTCATACCGGTGGCTGAAAATGTTGAAATCGGTGCCCGGTTTCATATGACATCACGGACCGGGCCCAGCATTCTTTTTTTTCATGGAAACGGTGAAATCATTTCGGATTATGATGAGCTGGGGCCTTTTTACAATCAGATGGGTATTAATTTTCTGCCGGTGGACTATCGCGGCTACGGCTTTTCCACTGGAATGCCCACGGTGACAGCCATGATGCAGGATGCCCATCGCGTGTTTGATTTTGTCACCCAATGGCTAGTTTCTGAAAAATTTACAGGGCCCCTGATCGTCATGGGTCGATCCCTGGGCAGTGCCCCGGCGCTTGAACTTGCCTGTTGCCGCGTGTCGGACATGGACGCATTGATTATCGAAAGCGGTTTTGCCCGGGCCCTCCCCCTGCTGCGGCTTCTGGGTATTGATCCGGACGCACTGGGGCTCAGAGAGGGAGACCTTTTTGAAAATGAGAGCAAGATTAAAAAATTTGACAAGCCGACCCTGATTATCCATGCACAGTTTGATCACATCATTCCGTTTTCCGACGGCCAGGCCCTGTATGATGCCTCGCCGGCCCGGGGAAAGACACTGCTGACCATTGCCGGTGCCAACCATAACGATATCTTTGCCCGGGGTCTGTCCGAATACCTGACGGCCATTCGAACCCTGACCGGCAAGCTTGATCCTCGCGGTGTCCATTCCCATGGGTAGATACCTGTTCATCATTTTGCATTCATCATTTTTCCCCGACGGGTTTCAAAAATGCCGTCAATGCCAGGGCCATGGTGCACAGGGCTGCAAGGGCTAAAAAGACGATTTTGTAGCTGTTCGTGACATCGAATATGTATCCGGCCGTGATCGGGCCGATGGCTCCGCCAAGGGTGCTGCAGAAGATGACGATGCCAAAGAGAAGACCGTGGGATCTTGTTCCGAACAGCCTTGCCAGCAGGGGGGAATTCAGGGCAAAGAATCCGCCGTGGGCAAAACCGTAAAATACCGCAAAAAGATAGAACATCCACAATTGGCTGGCCAGTTGCAGCCACACAAGCGCCATGAATAGAAAAAAAAGACAGATAAGCAATGCCTGTCTGTCTCCGATTCTGTCTCCGGCAGCCCCCATCAAAAACCTGCCGGCAATGCTCACCCCGCCCACTACCGCCAGAATTCCGGCTGCCACAGAAGGTTGTATGCCAAGATCGATGGCATGCTGGACAATGTGCATCAGGATGGTGTAGGTACAGACAAGGATGATAAAGTAAACCGCACAAACGATTTTGAACTGCCGGGTAGAGATCGCCTTCTGAAAGGTCAAGCCCGTCTCTATCCTGCCATCATTGTCCGGGGTATGATAATTTTTGTTGTCTATGGACTGGGCTTTGCGGGCCGGGTCCCGTACCAGAAACTGGGCGGAAAATAT
>CAZFXX010000467.1:0-2072 GCA_964522985.1 uncultured Desulfobacteraceae bacterium | reverse complement strand
GGTCACCACCACCGCCCTTATGGTATCACCGGCAGCCCATTTTTCCAGAGTCAGATGAATCCCGGCGAGCAGCTTCGGCGTCAACGTGTTTCTCTGGTCCGGTCGGTTAAGGGTCAATGTGGCAATCGGGCCATTGGTGCTGATCAGCAGTTCCTTTTTTTCCATCAAAATGTCTCCATTCAATAATGCCCCCGTGTTTTTATCCCGGCCGGTGCCTGCCTTCCGACCCAGGCCGGCATCAATGCGCAATTGAACCTCTGGGCCCGATCCCCTGTTCTTGCCAGTGCAATATCATTTGCTGTCGGCACCCTGTGCCTGGTTCTCTATACCCTGGTTGTCAAAACACCCCTGCCGTCCTTTTCCGAAACGTCCGCACACCCATGGTGGATCTGGTCCGGAGGGCCTTGGCGCAAACCGTCATGCCATGGATATCTTTAACCCTGATGATGCCCGCCTGTTTCATGGCAGCGTCCACAATCCGGTCATCGTTGGAAAGAACAGCCGTATGCGACATGGCGACGCCTGCCGCCCGACTTACATTGGATTTAAAAAGAACAATCGGTTTTTTTGCCCTGCGGGCCAGACGAAGTAAGGCGCGCCCGTCATCGATGCTTTCCAGGTATAAATGAATCTGGTCGGTATCTTTATCTATCAAAAGATATTCCATGAGATCTTTTTCATCGATGTTCATTTTGTTGCCGGCACTGATAATTTTTGAAAAGCCAACATGTTCTTCTGAAAAATAGTGCGCCGCCTGGGTGGCAATGCCGCCGCTCTGGGCGATGAGGCTGATTCTTCCCTTTTTAAAATTTATCGGCGTCATGGGATTAAAGGACGTGCAAAGGCCTGAATTGGCGCAGATCACGCCGATACAGTTCGGACCGATGAAACGAATATTGTGCCGCCTTGCCGATTCAAGCAGGTCTTTTTCGACCCGATTGCCCTGGGCATCCAATTCGCGGTAACCGCCTGTGGAGACCACTGCGTGGCCAATGCCCTTTTGCCCGCAGAGGTCCATAATACCGGCAACCTGATCCGCCGGTACGAGAATGACGGCCAGTTCGATGCCCGATGGCAGGGATTCCGGTGTTGTGATAATGTCATGGCCGTCAATGGTCCCGGGATGCTTTCCCACCGCATAGATCCGGCCCATAAAACCAAAATTACGGCAATTGAAAATGATATTGCGGGCCAGATTGCCGGGATGTTCACCGACACCGAAAACAGCAATGGCGGAAGGGTAAAAAAACTGTCTCATCACGGGACCTCTTTATGATTTAAACAGGCTGCTTTCAATGGGATCGGGCAGCAGTACAAAATATTCAAAAAGGATGCTTTTCAGAATCTATGGCTGCCGTTAAAAAATATTAAACCATACTAAACCTGAATACAATTAATTTTCAATATTTTTATTATCTTGTTTTCTACTATTTATTTGGTGATAATATCGAACAAGTCCCGCAAAGCCCTGAAGGATATGCATCGGAGAAAAAATATATATGGAAGGTCAGGATTATAGCCCTGGAATATACTGCAGGTGAATAGCAAAATAGATGGCAATGGCAATACCGGTAGCGACCAGCGGGGTTAAAAACCAGCCGATGGCGATGTTGGCCAGCGTGCGCGTGCTGACCGTTTTGATCCCTTTCACCACCCCGACGCCCAGCACCGCCCCCACCACGGCCTGAGAAGTGGACACCGGCACCCCCACAAAAGTATAAATATGCACGGTAACCGCTTCGGCCAAAACCACGACCAGGGCTGAAAAAGGATCCAGTCGTACGAGTTTGCTGCCCACCGTTTCCATGACTTTGCGGCTATAGGTAAAAATGCCAAAACCGATACTCAATCCGCCGATCAGGGCCGCTGTGAAAATGCTCAACATGCCGGCCCCTACATACACCGCCGTCACATTGGCGACATTATTGGCACCCAGAGCGTAGGCCCCATATGAACCGCCTACGATGAGCCCGCAACGGATTAGAATATCCGACTGGATCATGGTGAGATTGAGCCAGTTATAAAATGCCCCCAATACCTTGTATAAAATGATGGCAATCACCAGGCCCCCC
>CAZFXX010000466.1:0-2074 GCA_964522985.1 uncultured Desulfobacteraceae bacterium | reverse complement strand
AGCTCAAGGTGATGGGATAATCTATGCCAATAAATCAATACCCGTCCCCAATGGCACCCCAATGGCCCTGGCCAAAATCAGGAAGAATGTGAACATTTTTAAAGGAAGCGATAAAACAACCATTGATCGGCTGATATTTGCCTCTAAAAAATCTGCTGCGGTCGTTATCGCCACTTCAAGATATCCAAACGAATTGGTCAGAATGGGAAAGCTTGTAAAGCGGCAGAAATTAAAAGTGATACTGCTGACAGACAGTTCATCATGCCCCCTGATTCAGTTCAGCGATCACATCCTTATCGCGCCACTTAAAACAATTCCGTTCTTGGGAAACCCGGCATCCATGATCAGCCTGATCAATTACCTGGTCCATACACTGGCGACGGATATGGGGGAGAAGCTAAAGATTCACCAGGAAAAACTTGAACAGGCTTATCTGGAAAATGATATTCTATTTAATTATTAGAACGGAACTTAACTGACGACATCAATCAATCAAAAGGAGTTCAACATGTTTCAAGCATATGACAGCATCATTATCGGTGCCGGAATATCCGGTGCCGCCATAGCCTATGAACTGTCCAAAAAAGGGTATAAAACTCTTAATCTGGATGCGCTTGCCGCAGCGGGGCAGGGATCCACCGGCAATACCTGCGCCATTATCCGGACACACTATTCAACGCTGGAAGGAACCGCCATAGCTTATGACAGTTATTTTTCCTGGAAAGAGTGGGGGAAATATATCGGTGTAGATGATGAAAAGGGTCTGGCAAAATTTTATCAGACCGGACTTGTGAATTTTTCTAACGAAGATTTTGATGCGACAAAATATATGGAGTTCCATGAAGAACTGGGAATACCTTGTGAAGTATGGGACAGGGAAAAACTGCTTGAGAGAATGCCCCATTTTGTGGATGACTCTTTTTATCCACCCAAACGACCGGAGGATTCCGCTTTTAATGATCCGGCAAAAGGTAAAATTAAATCCATCGTAGTTTACTACCCCAACGACGGTTATATTAACGACCCAGTCCTGTCGGTTCACAATATTCAACGTGCTGCGGAGTCAAGAGGTGCTGAATTTCGATTCAAGGCGGAGGTAACTGAAATTCGGAAAAATGAGAGTGGCGTCCTGGGTGTAACCCTGACGGGTGGAGAGAAGATCGATGCCCCGGTTGTTGTTAATGCTGCCGGGCCGCACTCCTTTGTTATCAACCGCATGGCCGGTGTCGAAAAACAGATGAAAATCAAAACCCGCGCATTGCGGCATGAAGTGCACTTTGTACCGTCTCCGGATACGTTCAGTTATGAAAAAAAGGGTATGGTTGTGGGAGATGCCGACCTAGGAGGGTATCATCGGCCTGAAACCGGCAACCTGATTCTGGTGGGCAGTGAGGATCCTGCCTGTGACAAAAAAGATTGGATCGATAATCCGGATAAATTCGACCGGGAAGTGACCAACGCCCAGTATCAGGCACAGACCTACCGGCTTGCCAAGAGGATTCCTGACCTTAAAATCCCCAACAAACCCACCGGTATCGCGGACCTTTACGATGTAAGCGACGACTGGATTCCCATTTATGACAAATCGGATCTCAAGGGATTTTATATAGCCATCGGCACCAGCGGCAATCAGTACAAAAACGGGCCGGTAATCGGTCATATTCTGGCCGAAATTATTCATGCATGTGAGAATGGGCATGACCACGACAATAGCCCTGTACAGATTCCCTTGCGGAATATTGATTTTATCCTGAACAGCGGATTTTTTTCCAGGAACAGGGAGATCATCAAAGGAAGCAGTTTTTCAGTTCTTGGATAGTGATGCGGCGGGTGTCAGGATAGTTTGTTCGAGATCAAGGCGCGGTAAAATTTTAACCATATGAATACATTGAGTATTTTGAGAATTAAAATTTTACCGCAACGCAGATATCGGGCAAAATAGTCATTTATGGATAGACACGATCTAATCCCACAGGTCCTCCAGGGTATGGGGAGAACCTGTCATTGTCCAGAACCCGGGGCATCAGGGACGGGTATTGATATATTGATTGACAAGATTAAAATTACCTGTTAT
>CAZFXX010000465.1:0-2081 GCA_964522985.1 uncultured Desulfobacteraceae bacterium | reverse complement strand
AATTTTTTGAAAATCGTTCATTTTTTAACAGTCATTGTTAATGAATTCATTTTACATATGGGAAGTATTCTCGGATATTTGCTATTTTCCGTAATCCTTAATGCAGATGTACACAGGGGGAAAACTCATGGCAGATGTAAAAAATGAAATCAAGGGCCCCGATAATCTGGTTGATCTTTTTGAGCTGGCAGTTGAGAAGTTTCGGAATAACAAGTTATTCGGGACAAAAAACAGCGCCAAAACCGGATATGACTGGGTCACCTATGGCGAGATAGCCGAGCGCGTGGCCAATATGCGTGGCGGTCTGGCGGCCATTGGCGCGGGCGGGGGAGACAGTGTCGGCATTATTGCCAATAATTGCAATGAATGGGCCGTTGCCGCTTATGCTACCTATGGCCTGTGTGCGAGATTTATTCCCATGTACGAGGCGGAACTGCCCAGAATCATGAAATATATAATCGAGGATGCCGGTGTAAAGATCTTACTGGTTTCCAGAAAGGATATCCTGGAAAAGATCAAACATTTTCCCGATGAGATCGAAAGCCTTGAAAGAGTAATCGCCATCCATGGTAACGGTGACAATTCAATGGCTGAACTGGAGCGCATCGGCAAAGGAAATCCGGTGCCTTCCGTGAAACCGGAAAAAGAAGATATTGCCGGGCTGATCTATACATCGGGGACAACCGGCAACCCCAAAGGCGTTCTTTTAAGTCACTGGAATCTGGCCAGCAACGCGCTGGCTGCCACCATGGTATTGCCGAAAATGATTTCTGCCGGGGATCGTACATTATCCTTTCTGCCCTGGGCTCATTCATTCGGGCAGACTGTGGAACTGCATATGCTGATCAATTTTGGCGGGCAAACCGGATTTGCCGAAAGCCCCCAGACCATCGTGGATGATCTGGCCCTGGTCAGACCAACTCTTTTGATCGCTGTCCCGAGGGTTTTTAACAAGGTGTACACCGGATTGAACGACAAGGTGGAAAAGCAGGGTGGCCTGGCAAAATTTTTTTTTAATATGGGACAGAAGGCGGCAGAGGAAAAACGTGGGGCCGGCGGTAACGCCGGTTTGATCACCCGAATGAAGCTTGCCCTGGTCGATCGGCTCGTCTACAGCAAGGTACGGGCAAAATTCGGCGGCCGCATGAAAATGGCCTTGAGCTCCAGTGCTGCCCTGAGTCCCAGGATCGCCGAATTTTTCTGGGATATCGGTATTCCTGTCTGTGAGGCCTGGGGCATGACCGAACTGTCGCCGGCTCATACGGTCAACACCACCGAAAACAATAAACCGGGTACTGCGGGCCAGCCGATTCCAGGTTGTTGGGTAAAAATTGAAAAAATGCAGGGATTCGAAGATGACAAAGAAGGTGAAATCATCGCATATGGTCCCAATGTGATGAAAGGGTATCACAACATGACTGAAGCTACCGCTGAAGTTTTGCGGGAAGACGGCGGCCTGCATACCGGCGATTTGGGGTGGGTCGATAACGAGGGATATCTGCATATCACCGGTCGCATCAAGGAGCAGTATAAGCTTGAAAACGGTAAATATGTATTCCCGTCCGCTATTGAAGAGACAATCAAGCTGAGCATGTTTATTGAAAATGCCATGGTTAATGGCGCTAACCGGCCTTTTAATGTGGTCGTTGTGGTGCCGGACTGGCTGGTGGTGCTTCCGTGGGCTGGGGAGCAGGGACTGCCGGGAGATGTGGGACAGTTGATCAAAGAACCGAAACTGATGCAATTAATGGAATTGGAAATACAAAAGGCCTGCCGGTCTTTGGCACCCTACGAAATTCCCAGAAAAATTTTACTGCTTCCCGAAGCTTTTACACCTGAAAACGGGATACTGACCCCTACTTTGAAACTGAAGCGGTGGGAGGTTTACAAGCGTTTCGGAAATGGCATCGAAGCACTTTACAAGGAATAACGGAAAACGCTTACGGTTTGAAATTAGAAATTGGGGGGAGATAAAACGAGTTTGCGAAATAGTTGCTAAACTTGGCCCCAAAGTGAATGTGTCCATTAATAAAGGGTGTTAAAATCCGCCGTTCTTCATGAAATTATGGCTGTTTGTCGAC
>CAZFXX010000464.1:0-2083 GCA_964522985.1 uncultured Desulfobacteraceae bacterium | reverse complement strand
ATCTAATGAGTTGCCTTTTATGTCAAGAATCAGCGGTGTTTTTTGCATTTTTTTTGTTATAAGCGGGTTATGGTTTGGGGGAGACCGTCGGCGGAGAAGGAATCGGAAAAACGGCCTTCCCGGAATTTTCATTTTGTATCTGATGTTTAAATTGATCAAATATCTGATCAAGTATTCTTTCCTTTAGCGTTATCGGGTTTTCATGCATATAATCCAGCAGGGTATTGTTGATTCCGGCCACAAATCCATGCATCTGGCTCCACGACCAGATCATGTGAAACCGGGCTGTCTCTTCAGGCATTTCTTCTTGGCCCGATACCTCTATGATGGCCTGCATGAAGATCTCCGATACTTTTAAGGCGGTTTCCAGTTCAAACTGGGCCACCGATTCCATGGGGGTCCCGATATAGTCCTTGAATTTGGGCACATGCCAGGTGAACATGAGATTGTATATGTTGGCATGCTCAAGACCAAATGCCAAGTATTCCCGGCCCATGGCTTTCAATCTTTCCATAGGGTTTTGATGGCCTGAAAATGCCTTGTTGAACCGGGCAAACAACTGTTCAAATCCGCGGGTTAAGATGCCCAGGTAGAGTTCATCTTTGTTTTGATAATAATTGTAAATGGTTTTTGCTGACACCCCCAGCCGGCTGCCTAGTTTTCGCATGGAAAATCCGTCAAAGCCGTGGCGATTCATCAATTGTAATGCTTCTTCAAGGATTTTGTCTTTAATCGTTTCGATTTCCGCAAAACTTTTTTTGGGGCGAGGCATGGCAGTGTCCGTATTGAAAATTTACAGTGTTAAGGTAACGCCGTTGACTTTATAAGTCAATATATTTTTTATCTTATCGTTGATTAACTGACAGCATCCCTGTAAATTTAACGTTAGAATTATTTTTGGAGATGAATTCTGTCTGGCATTACCTAAAAAAGGGGTTTTTTGTGATTCAGTCAATTCATTGTTATTAAAAAACTTTACAGAGGTGATGATGGCAAAAGTCGATAAGGTATATCGCGAACTTCAGGCGCATCTAGACCGCCAGCCGGTGGGATTTCCCAAAACCATTTCCGGTGTTGAAATCAAAGTGCTGAAATATATTTTTACCAAAGAACAAGCCCGGATCGCGATATATCTGGATTACCGGTTCCAGTCCCTTGAAACCATACACGGAAAACCGGCATTTTCGGGTTACACCAAAGATGAGTTAAAGGAAATTCTGGATCAGGCAGCAAAAAAAGGCGGGATCGGATACCGAAGTAGCGATGGTCAATATTTTTACTGTAATATGCCGCTGGTGGTGGGAATGTATGAAGGATTTCTCAAGAATCTGACCCCGGATTTTATAAAAGATTTTGGAAAATATACGGCAACGCCGTCTTTTGGCATCAGTTTTTTGAGCACCGCTGTCCCCCAGATGCGGACCATCCCCGTTAGCGAAAGCATTACCCCTGAACATAATGTCAGCAGTTTTGATCAGGTATCTGATCTGATCGGGAAGTCCACAGGTCCGTTTGCCGTGATTGAGTGTATCTGCAGAAAGAAAAAAGCCATGGAGGGCGAAAAGTGTCGGGTAACGGACCGGACCGAAACCTGCCTGACGGCAAATGAGACGGCGGCCGTTGTACTGCATCACGGTATGGGCCGGGAAATATCCAGACTGGACGCCATTGACCTGTTGGCGGAAAATACAAAACAGGGGCTGGTGCTGCAGCCATCAAACACTCGGGAGATTGAATTTGTCTGTTCATGCTGCGGGTGCTGCTGCGGCATGCTCAATGTGCAGAAACAGCTGCCCCGGCCTCTGGATTTCTGGGCCGCCAATTATTTTGCAGTGCTTGATATGGATAAATGCACATTATGTGGTGTTTGTGCAAAAAAATGTCAGGTTGATGCCATTACTGTAAAAAGGAAAAACAGGAAAATAGAACAGATCAAGCTGAACACGAAAAAGTGCATCGGATGTGGTAATTGCGTGGCCGCATGTAAATTTGACGCCATATCGCTGATTAAAAAAGATGTTGAGGCCATCCCGCCGAAAACCTATGAAGAATTAAATGACACCTTGATGAAAAATAAAAAAGG
>CAZFXX010000463.1:0-2085 GCA_964522985.1 uncultured Desulfobacteraceae bacterium | reverse complement strand
CAAAAATGGGGACGGTGTTGAAATTGCGCGTTTCTTTTTTGATTTTTTTATGTTAAAAGAATTCATGCCACGTCAAGCCAGAATAGATGCGCCGGGCGCTCTGCATCACATCATCTGCAGGGGCATTGAGCGGCGCAATATTTTCAGGGACAATACAGATCGGAATTTGTTTGTGGAACGACTGGGCGCTGTTTTACAAAAGAGCGCCACTCCCTGCTATGCCTGGGCGTTGGTTCCCAACCATTTTCACCTGCTTTTAAAAACCGGTAATGAGTCGATTGCCGGCATCATGCGGCGACTGCTCACCGGATATGCTGTGACCTTTAACCAGCGCCATCGCCGGTGCGGCCGCCTGTTCCAAAACCGTTATAAATCGATTTTATGCCAGGAAGATGCCTATCTTCTTGAACTGGTGCGTTACATTCATCTGAACCCGCTTCGGGCAGATATTGTAAAGGACTTAAAATCCCTTGATCGATATGCCTATACCGGTCACAGTGCTGTTATGGGCAAGCGCAAAAATCCCTGGCAGGATACTGAATCGGTGCTGCGCCATTTTGGTAAGCAAAACTATTTTGCCCGGAAGAGATACCGCGAGTTTGTCGAAAAAGGGGTCGACCTCGGGCGGAATCCGAAGTTGACCGGCGGCGGGTTGCTGCGGAGCGTGGGGGGCTGGGGCGTCTTGAAATCCATGCGCCGGATGGAGATTCATGTAAAAGGGGATGAGCGTATCCTGGGAGACAGTGATTTTGTCGAACGGGTTTTAAACCAGGCCTCAGAGCAGATGGAGAAACAATATGAGTTGCAGGCAAAAGGGTGGACCCTGGAAAAAATAATCGAGCGGGCCGCGACGATGTTCAACGTTGAAAAAGGTCACATGATAATTGGTGGAAAACAGCGAAACCGGGTCCATGCGCGCTCTGTGGCAGCCCACTGGGCCATCTCATATCTGGGGTTGACGGCAATATCAGTGGGCAGAGAACTCGGGCTGAGTAAATCCGCTGTGAGTCGGGCCGCCGAAAGGGGCCGCTGCCTTGTGGCTGATCGGTCACTAACACTGGAGCCATAGAAACGCACAATTTCAACACCGTCCCCATTTTTTTCCCCGTCCCCATTTTTTTCCTGGAGAAATGACACAAATGGCAAAGCAGCACCAGGCATTGGATCTTACCGCCATGACCATCCTGCTGATTTTATGCGCCAGCTGGGGATTGCAGCAGGTTTCCATCAAACTCGTCAACCAGGGAATATCACCGTTGACCCAATCCGGTATCCGGTCCGCCGGTGCTGCAATTTTGCTGTTATTCTGGATGCTCGTGCGCCGGGAGCCGTTATTTCATAAAGACGGTACGCTCTGGTGGGGCATTGCCGCTGGATTATTATTTTCTGGAGAGTTTTTTCTGATTTACTGGGGGCTGGAATTTACGCTGGCCTCACGTTCCGTTATATTCCTTTATATGTCACCTTTTGTGGTTGCTTTGGGTGCTCAGCTGTTTATTCCCGGCGAGCAACTGGCGCTGAAACAGGTGGTGGGCCTGTGCTGCGCCTTTGCCGGCATTCTCTTGGCGTTCAGTGAATCCTTGAGCTATCCCACCCACCGCATGCTTATGGGCGATTGCATGCTTGTCGGGGCTGCTGTTTTTTGGGGCAGCACCACCGTACTGATCAAAGCCAGCCCCCTGTCCTTGATCAAGCCCGGCAAGACACTCCTTTATCAACTGGGGGTCTCTGCCATCATTTTGCCCATAGGGGCCTTGATCAAAGGGGAACCCGGCATTGTCATGATAAACGGGCTTATCATCGCCAACATGTTTTATCAGATCGTGTGGGTCGCCTTTATTACCTATCTGGCATGGTTCTGGCTGGTTCGCAACTACCCCCCCTCCCGCCTGGCCTCCTTCACCTTTTGCACACCGCTTTTCGGTGTCCTAGCCGGTGGATGGATACTCGATGAACCGATCACAGTCAAGCTGCTGCTGGCCCTTTTCTCAGTGGGGTTTGGTATCTATCTGGTAAACCGTCCTGATGCAAAATAACGGCGCCTCAAGGGCTGAGCGGTTACCCTGGGAGAGTCAGGACGTACAA
>CAZFXX010000462.1:0-2088 GCA_964522985.1 uncultured Desulfobacteraceae bacterium | reverse complement strand
AAATCCGAGGTGATCAAAAGAAGGACCGCATCGGAGGTTGTCGCCGACCAGATTCTGGCTCAATTACGGTCCAAGAATTTAAAGCCCGGGGAAAAACTGCCACCGGAGCGGGATCTTGTAAAAATGTTTGGTGCGGGACGTTCTTCGGTCAGGGAAGCGGTCAAGGCGCTCAGTGTCATGGGATACCTGCAGGTAATCCAGGGCCGGGGTACCTATGTTGCCAAAGATGCCGATTCAGCCAAGCCAAACACAGAGGCGCTTATAAAAACGTTAACTGCGGTCAATATGCACAGTCTTCTGGAAACCCGTCGGATTCTTGAATGCAAATCGGCTGAACTGGCCGCACAACGGGGCGATTCCCGGCAGATACTGCATATCGGAGAAGCCATTATCGAAATGCAGAAGCCGAATCAGGACAACCGAAAATTTTTATCAGCCGATAAGGCATTTCATCTGGCCGTCGCCGATGCGGCCGAAAATCCGCTGATCTATGAGTTGGTAAAACTGCTCGTGGAACTTGTCCATCAAAATGATACGGCGTTTCCGGCTACGCACAAAGAGTCTCGGGAAAAAACAATTGAAAGCGTCAACAATGTTTTGTTTTATGTACGCCAGGGTGACGGCAAGATGGCGGCCCGGTCTATGTCCGATCATTTTAATGTGATCACCCGTGATCTGCCCGATATAATATCAGACGACGGCAGAAGGGCTGAGCTTTCGGACTGGGCCTGGATGAAAAAGACGGCAACCGTCAGGCCATAAATTCCAACAATTTTTTTAAAAATTACGGCTTTGCCGGGATTGGAGCAGCGAATGTTACTTGGATTGCATACCTATAGTTTGTATTTACATGGCATCGGTCAGGACTGGGCAGGTTTCAGACTGCCATGGCCCCGGCAGATGGATGTCTGGCGGTTGATGGATTAGGTGGTGGGACTGGGCCTGGAAGGGCTCCATATCGATGACGGTGCTTTTGACAGCCTGGACAAGGCGTATCTGAACAAAGTGGGCAGCCGGGCCAGAGGAATGGGACTTTACCTGGAGTATAATTTTTCCATGGACAGTACCGAATATGACCCGAGTCTTCAGCATTCTGTTAAAGAGGGGGTACAAATCGCAGAGGCCCTTGGTGCCGATATTGCTAAAATCAGCATGGATTTAAAACGACCGCGACCGCTGGCCGCGTCCAAATTTCATCCCGTCATTATGGACCAGCTTGAAGCCTTGGCCAAAGAGGTAACACAGGCGGCACCGATGGCTGAGAAAGCGAGAATTAAAATTACCATTGAAAACCACACGGACGCCTTTTCAGAAGAAGTGCTCTGGGTGCTGGACAAAGTGAAGCATCCCTGTGTGGGGGCCTGTGTGGATACGGTAAACGGCCTGCATGTAACGGAAAATCCCATGATGGCCATTGAGAATCTGGCCCCAAGGGCCGTTACAAATCATTTTCGAAATGATCGGCTTGAATTCCAGCCCTATGGGTTCAAACTCACCGGTGCCGCCACCGGAGATGGTGACATCGACATGAAACGGGCCTATGAATTGATCTGCCAGAATCCGGCCATGCAACGAATCAATATTGAACTGGAGATGGAAGGTGATCTCACGAACATGGAAACATCCCTTGCCATCGAGAGAATAGCATTGGAAGACAGTATCCGTTATTGCCGCGAGGTACTTGGGATCGGGAAATAAAGCAATCAATGGCAACACCCGGGACAGGGTGTTGTATTGGCCCTAAGATGTGTTATAATTATTACTATATCTCCAAATGCAGGCAAGGCTATAAGGTATGAGGATGTCATTTTTATACATATGGTCGTCATCCATAATGGCAATGCAATAAAGAAAAAATTAAGATGCCAGGCAAAACAGGAATTATATTTGATATCAAAAAGTACGCGATTCACGACGGTCCCGGTATAAGGACCACGGTCTTTCTCAAAGGCTGCCCCCTGTCCTGCCCATGGTGCCACAATCCCGAGGGCCTGTCCATCAAGCCGCAGGTCGTTTATAACCGGGAAAAATGCATCGGCTGCGGTGAATGTGTGACGGCCTGCCCGGAAAACGCATTGTCGCTTTCAC
>CAZFXX010000461.1:0-2093 GCA_964522985.1 uncultured Desulfobacteraceae bacterium | reverse complement strand
CGGCTAAAACCGGTACTGAATTCAAGGGATCCGTCAAAATGGCCATGGAAAACATCGATTACAAAATCGGCGATTACAAGATAGAAATCGTCTGGATCGACTCCCAGTCAGATCCCGCAAAAGCCACTAGCGCCTATGCAGAAGCTGTTGAATCAAAAGGTGTCCAGGCTGCCATACTGAACTGGCACAGTTCGGTTGCGGCGGCGGTAATGGATATAGCGGCCAAGTACAAAGTGCAGCACCTTTTCGCAATGGGCGCAGCCGCCATTGTAAATGAAAAATATAAATCAGACCCTGAAAAATACAGTTATTGGGGTGCCAAGGGATGGCCGATCCCCGGAGACCTTATCCCGGGTTATGTGGAGAGTATTAACGCAGCTGTGGCAAGCGGAAAATTCAAGCCTGAAAAAAAAATCGTCGCAATTTTCGGCGAAGAGAGCGACTGGGGCCGAAACGTGGGTGAAGCATTCAAAAAGGGCTTTGAGGCCACTGGATGGAAAATTCTTTCCGAAGACTACTTCCCCTTCACTCAGACAGACTTCTACTCTCTCCTGAGCAAGTACAAAAAAGGCGGGGTTGCCGTTCTGGCCGGAACATCCACATCCGCACCCTCCATCTCGGGCTTAATCAAACAGGCCGATGAAATAGGCCTGAAATCCATCATCGCCGCAGACGGTCTCGGCTGGAATGGCGACTGGTACAAGATGACCGGGAACACTTCAAACCATGTGATAGATATGATTCCCAGGCTTACCACAAAAGCGGCCCAGGACTGGGCAAAAGAGATAAAGGCCAGATACGGCTACAACCCCAGTCCTTCGGCATCGGGTCTGGCATATGATCATGCCAATTTCTTTATCAAAATTGCCAAACGAACACTTGAAAAACATGGAAAACTCGACAAGGATGCCATCCACGAGGTCGTATTGAGCGAACTCAATACAGGTAAACTGACCTACGGCAAGACGGACGGCGCCCTGATTATGAATGAGTACAGATATTCAGCGAAATCCATACCCGATCCCGTCATTGCCGCGGACGGTTTCTTCTTTCCTGTTCTTCAATATATGAACGGAAAAAGCAACATTGTCTATCCTGATGACTGGAAAACGGCTGATTTCTTAGCCAAATGAATACGGTCGTCGATTTAAAAATGTGGGACCGGATGATATTCGGGCCCACATTTACTCCTTTTGAAAACATGCCGGATGCTAGCGCCCTTTTCCAGGCTTTGGAACGGATGCTACGATTTTCTCCCGGCGAAAACACAAAACATCCAATCATCAAACAGACAGGCGGTTCCAATGACAGTAGTGTTAGAAACCAACCAAGTGACAAAACGATTCGGGGGACTGGTGGCGGTCAATGCCGTCACCATGCGGGTCAAACAGGGCGAAATCGTCGGGCTGATCGGGCCTAACGGGGCCGGGAAGACAACCCTTCTCAACGCCATTGCAGGACTGAACCCGCCGACATCCGGAACCGTCCGGATGTTCGATGAGGATACAACCGGTTTGCCGGCGGAAAAAATGTGCCGGCGGGGACTTTCAAGAACCTTCCAGATTCCGCGACCCTTTCCGAAAATGTCGGTTCTTGAAAATGTAAAGACCGCGGCTACCTTTGGCAATCGAAAAAAACCGTCCGACATGATCGGTCACTGCAGGGAGTTGCTGGAATTTGTGGAATTCCCCCTGGATGAAGCCGTTATTTCGGAAAACCTCAACACCGTACAGCTGAAACGGCTCGACCTTGCAAGAGCACTGGCAAGTTCTCCAAAACTGCTGTTCCTCGATGAACTTGCCGCCGGTCTTACCGAGAGCGAACTGAACGATATCATCAAAATAATAAATAAAATCCATGACAAGGGCATCTCCATTTTAATGGTCGAGCACATCATGCACCTTATCATGAGCGTGTGCGACCGGCTCGTCTGCATCCAGTTCGGAACAAAAATTGCCGAGGGACCCACCAAAGAGGTGGCAAACGACCCCAAGGTGTCCGAGGTTTATCTTGGAACGGGCCATTAAAATGCATAATGCGTTCAGGGAGCACACTTACTTATCATCCTTTATCATCCGGAGGATAGAATGCTG
>CAZFXX010000460.1:0-2109 GCA_964522985.1 uncultured Desulfobacteraceae bacterium | reverse complement strand
AAGCCCTTTTTTTATTTGCCCAAAATCTGAATACCCCGTAAAAACCATCTAACCCGGCATGCCAAACCACAGCATTTTTTATTTTGTACATTTCCGGCATCTCTTTTTGGCTGAATATTTGTGTGACGCTCTCGATTATTTTCTCATAAGATCCCCTGTTTTGTCTGTAGCCGGCATCATTTTTTGATGTGCTCTGGTTCCTGATTTAAAATAATTTCGACGACACAATGTAGTATCCTCTCTGTTTATCGATATACCATTATTCTTATATGCATCTGTTTCTGTTTAACACACAGGAATCATCGTTTTGTCTTTCAATCTGGATCGTAGAATGATCTATGTTAAAACGATCATGTAATTGCCGCTGGAGTTCAGAAAGAAAACTATTTATCAAGGAATCGTCATCTATAATCAAATGAACGGACAGCGCAACTTCCGTTGTGCTCATGGGCCAGACATGCAGATCATGAATCTGAGAAACATTTTCAAGACCGGTTAAATATCTTTTTATAGCTGTTATATCAATGCCTCCGGGAACAGCATCGATAGCAAAATTCATCGAATCGCGGAGCAAAGACCAGGTACCGGCAAGGATGACGGCTACGATGAGAAGACTGATTAACGGATCAACAAACAGCCAGCCTGTAGCCATGATGATGACACCCGCCACAGCAACACCCAATGAAATGCCGGCATCAGCGGCCATATGGAGAAATGCGCCCTGGATATTCAGATCGTGTTTCCGGCCGGACACAAAGAGCAGCGCCGTGAGTGTATTGATCACAACACCAATGGCGGCAACCGTGATCACGATCATTCCCTCAACCGGTGTTGGATCAAAAAATCGACCGATGGTTTCCCATGTAATGCCACCAAGGGCAACAAGCAGCAATATTGCGCTGGCCAAAGAAGCCATTACCGTTACCTTACGGAACCCATATGTCCTTTTCTCTGTTGCGGGTTTTTTAGCCAGCAGGGCGGCACTCCAGGCGAGTAACAGGCTAAGCACATCGCTCAAGTTGTGCCCGGCGTCTGCTATCAGGGCCAAAGATCCTGCCGCAACGCCATACCCCGCTTCAATGGCAACGAAAATGACATTGAGCAAAACGCCTGCAGCAAATGCCCGATTATAATTATTTATTTGATGGCTGTGGTCATGAGACATATTCATTCACATTTTACAAAGGTTAATGCCGCCGGTCATCATGGCAGCGGCCTCTTCCGGCTAGGCCGTCTGTTTTATAATACACCTCCCCATCGATTTTTTAAAGAACTTAAATAAAACAGTCCTCTAAACAGCGTGCCCGGACGTTTGATAAACCATTTATGAACCGCAATAATCGGGCGGTAATTCTGTTGAATCTGTTTCCCGCGCAATGCAGGGTCTGCAATGAACGATATTTCAAAATCTTTTTCGATCATATTTCTTTTGTTTGGCCATAATCGAAGGGCAAACAATGCGTATTTGCCTTTGCCGTTTATTTGTTGTGGCTGGCGAGCATCAAGTGGTAATTGTGGGGCTTGAATCAGATGAACAAAATGGATATGTTTTTCAAGCTTCTTTTGGAGAATTAAATCCTCGCAACATAACGGTCCCAATTGTTCCCCCGGGGTGTAAACCACTAAAAAAGCAACCGGCTGCCATGACGGTACCGGGTTGCTTCTTTTTATGGTGTGCGAATCCTTAGGGTTCGCTTTGCTTATGATTGGATCGCTTATGTCATGGTCTGCAACAGTCTGAAGAGTGTTCTTCTGGCAAGGATGTCTCCTGAGATGACACCGATCACTTTATCTTTTTCAACAATGGGCATGGCGGAAATTTCATAATTTTCCAGCTTCCGGATGCAGTCAATGATGGTGGCATCGGGACTGTTGGTTATCACATCTGCGGTCATGATTTTGGTCAATGGAGAATCCATTGGCAGTTTTGATGCCATGGCTTTGGTAATGTCCCAGTTGGTCACGATGCCGATGAGCTTGCCTTTTTCTGATACGATCATGACGATGGGAACACGGGCTTTTACCAGTAATTGGGAGGCATCGGTCACGCTTTTGCCCACACTTATGGTGGGGGCTTTTTCCATGATATCCCGTGCCGTCCTTGATTTT
>CAZFXX010000459.1:0-2121 GCA_964522985.1 uncultured Desulfobacteraceae bacterium | reverse complement strand
TGTCCCCCCGGCCCAGATCGGGAATACCCATTGCCGCCAGAAAACGCCAGTCTTCGACCTGTCTTGTACGGCTTATGTGGAGGGCCTGGGCCAGATTTTTTGACTGCACCGGGCCAAATTCCAGCGCAACAAAGTCGGATTCAGCCATACCATAAATATTATCCAGCGAATCATAACCGCCGTCAACCAGCTTTTTTATGGTCTTGATGCCGAACCAGTCCGCATTTCCCAGTGTCTTGAACCAGTGCAGAAGATTTTGTTCAATCTGGGCAAGGCATTTCGGATTCATACACTTTAAAAAATCGTTGCGCCACTCAAGAAGGCTTTTACAGGATGGACAGATCTCAGGCAGGGTGACCTGCTTGGCCGGCGTAAGCACTTTTTCAAGCTTGGGAATCACCTCTCCGCTTCTGATAATTTCAATCCGGCTGCCGATTCCGATAGATTTTTCTTTTATCATTCCGGCATGATGAGCCGTAACCCGTCGAATCGTGGCACCTGAAAGAGATACCGGCTCAACCACCATGACCGGCGTAATATTCCCGGTACGGCCCACCTGCCAGGTAATACCCTTAACAACGGTCAGGGCTGTATCCCCACGGGTCTTGACGGCGATCTGCCATCGGTTATGGTGATGGGTGGCGCCCATGAACTGTCTAAGTTCGGCAGAAACGACTTCGACCACGACACCATCGACCGGATAATCTATCGCCGAGATGAGATCAGTGGAAATGGCCGGCGCATTTTCCAGCAACTCCTTTCCACTACCCACCCAGTCGGATAATGATACATAGGGTACAAAATGAATGGCACGGTCTTTCAGGGCTTTTTGGGCTGAGTCATTCACCGTATCCGAAGAAATGATGCCCACCACCATATTGCGGGGGTGTTCAAACGCACCGGCCAGGTGTTTTTCAAAATAGGATTTAACGATGACGATTTCGCCTACGCCCAGCCCGCGGCCACCAATGGGGATCACCCCTTTTTTAAAAGCACTGCTGATCTCGTAACCGGTTTCCCCGTTGCCCCGGGTGGCAAAAATCTTGCCATCGTCTCTTCCGGCCAGGCCGTCGAGCTTGGGCGTTACCCTGAAGAGAAGATCGGTAATCTTAAGTTCAGCGGCGGCCTTGCGTACCCTTTTGACAAAGCGGACCAGATCATCCCGGGTGTACGCCTTTTCAGTGGAAAGCATGGGGACCGGATGACGGACCTGTTTGCGCGCACCAAAGGTTTCGGGCTCCACCGTGTGTAGAAACGGGTGCTGCGGATCGAGCCTTCGCAGCTCTTCGACCAGTTCGTCATACGCCTGGTCACTGATCAGTGGGCTTCCGCTTCTGTAGGCGGCATTGCATTCTTTAAGTCTTTGAACCCGTTTTTTCATCGATTTCTTCGATATTCCCTGCGTGCACATAACAATTTATTTATGGCACCAATGTCGATTCAGGACGATGACCTGCCTGGCTCCGGTTTTTTCGGGTTAGGTTCCCTTCTCAGGCAATAGGCATAAACCGGCAAGCACTTCACACAGATTGCACCGGGTCTGCTTAAACCGTTTATCACCAAACCCAGGCCGCCACTTGGAACATGCCAGTTCATCCGAAACCACCAGAATACCCGCCGCCTCAACCCCGCGAAACCGGGCCACGGAAAACAGGGCCGAAAGTTCCATCTCAACTGCAAGGGCACCGGCTTTTTGAAATTTTGTCAGCTTTTCACCGGTCTCGCGAAAAATGGCATCGGTCGTCCAGGCCAGGCCCTGGTGAAAATCCAGACCACCGGTTTTGAGGGCTTTGCCGATTTCTCGTATAAACTCATCCGATGCTTTTACAACCGCGTGTTCTTTTGTTCCGTACTGAGGGGAAGTGCCCTCATCAACAATAGCACCTGACGCAAGGACAACATCCCCGATCCTGATGTCCGGATCAATGGCACCGCCCCAGCCAAAGAACAGTAACCGTTTTACACCCCAGGCAATAAGGTTTTCAAATAAAATAACGGCATAGGGTGCCCCGATGACAGGGCCGATCAAGGCCCCGCCCTCCCCGGTCTCCTCAGGACAGTAAAGCCGGCTCATTAAAACATTGCGGGAGGGCCCGGGGTCAGGTGCCATTGCTTTGGCCA
>CAZFXX010000458.1:0-2130 GCA_964522985.1 uncultured Desulfobacteraceae bacterium | reverse complement strand
CGATTAAACATTTAATTGAATACTCTACGGTCGTTGACGAACCTAAAACAGCGGGCTAAATTTTCCTGATATTCGGAAATGGCAGAAAATCGCGATGAGTTAAAACACTATATGTTGTGCTTGCCTAATTTCAATCTGAAGGGCCGAATCGCTATTGCAAGATGCAGTGGTGAGGTAGATTTTTGCGGTGCGCACTATGGACAGCAACCTGGATTATTTTCAACACCATTTTTTGAGGAATATCTTTTATATGCTTGAACCTTTGATATTTAAAGATAATATATGTAGCCTTGAATTTGTTAGAATTTAAATATATGAATGAATGAATTTTAAACACGATCGCGGTATTCACATCTTAAATAGGCTTCATTTCGGGAGTGTCTTCAATGAAACGAGAAAATTCCTTTATCTGGATTTTTATTTTTATTTTTATTTTTATTTCTGGGATGCTGGGAATTACCAGAACTGGTTATGCCGAAACGGTAAAAATAGGCGGAACCGGTTTTGCACTGGGTGTCATGAAGATACTGGCTGCATCTTTCGAAAAACAATACCCTGAAGTAAAGATTCAAGTCTTTCCGAGCTTGGGCAGCTCAGGTGGCATTAAAGCAGTCGGACAGGGGGCATTGGACATAGGATTAAGCGCTCGAACTCTAAATGGAGCTGAAACAAGCAGAGGGGCGATTGCTCGGGAAATCTCCAGGACGCCGTTTGTATTTTTCGCAAACAGCAGTTTTAACAAGGACGGACTTACCTTTCAGGATCTTGAGCGTATCTATGGCGGCCAGTTGCTGTTTTGGCCCGACGGAACACGAATCCGTTTGATATTGCGCCCGAAAAGGGAAATTGATATGAATATTATCCGGAAGTTTTCCCCCACCATGGACCAGGCAGTCGCTTTATCCTTTGGTCGAGAAGGAATGAAGTGTGCGATCACAGACCAGGAGAATGCTTCTGCTATTGAAAAGGCAGTTGGTGGAGTGGGAGCAGGGACTTTGACCCAAATTCTCAGCGAAAATCGGCAAGTGAAAGTACTTTCACTAAATGGGGTTAAACCAAGCGTTGAAGGGCTTGTCGACGGTTCCTACCCCTGGTTCAAATCACTCTATCTGGTAACAACAGCCAGAACCTCACCAGCGGTTCAAAAATTCGAAGCGTTCATTGTTTCAGAGATTGGCGGCACGATTCTGCATAGCTACGGGAACATGATATTGACAAGCCATAAAAGGTGATCGTTCATGAGTAACGTTATTCGGACCAAACAAATTATCAATTGGTTTGCAGGATTTATTACAATTGCGCTGACCATCCTTATACCTCTCTTTTTTGTTTCTTCTGAAATTAAGTATATTAAGGGGAGTCTTGACGCCGAAGTGGTAATCAACAGCCGAATCCTTTCACGCGTCATAAATGCCAATCCTGACATGTGGCAATATGAACAATTGCGGTTTGAAGAGATACTCTCGTATAGGTCACAAAACGGCGAAAAAGAAATCCGTCGCGTCATAGATGACAAGAACAATGTAATTGCAGAAAGTGCAGATGCGATATCTCCTCCTTTTTTAAAGATATCGCATGACCTGACGGAATCAGGTGTCACTGTCGGAAAGATTGAAATCTACCGTTCCTGGAACCCCGTATTGTGGAATACTTTATATGTTTCCATTATTGGGATGTTAATTGCAGCTATAACCTATATTGCTATAAAAATCCTTCCTTTCCGTGAATTGATTCAAATGGAAGAGACGCTACAGGAAAACGAGAAAAAATATCGTCTAATCGCTGAAAACATGGCGGATATTATCGCAACAGTGGATATGAATCTGCGCTTTACCTATGTCAGCCCGTCGATCATGCGATTGCGAGGATTCACGGTTAAAGAGGCCCTTGCACAAACCATAGATCAAACCATGCCGCCAGATTCCTTTCAGCTTATTGCCAAAACCTTTGAAGAAGAACTCCGATTGGAAGGTACCGGAACGGCTGATCCCGACAGAACCCGCATCATGGAACTGGAAGAATACAAAAAAGATGGTTCCACTATTTGGGTAGAGACTACATCTTCATTTATCCGGGACGAGGACCGAAAACCTGTTGAAATACTCATCGTGTCACGCGACATCACGGAAA
>CAZFXX010000457.1:0-2141 GCA_964522985.1 uncultured Desulfobacteraceae bacterium | reverse complement strand
AAAAAAACGCCACCCCGTAAAGGTCGGGATGGCGTTTGCCTGGCATAACCTTGTATATCAACGGTTGTCCAACGGTACGAAACCGTTTGAAACAGCCGTATTTGCTTTCACAATTTTTAAAATTTATAATCGATTTTTTATTGTTTGTCAATCCGAGAATGCATTAATCAGATATTTGAAAACGCATAAAATATAATTCCCGTTGAGCCGAGCCTTTTTCCCAGACACCGGCGGGCCCCGGTCGAAAAGATCTGTTTTTCTCACCGCATCACGAAACTTAACGCGCAGGATAGGTAACTATGCTGGTCCTGCGGCTCCATTTCCTAACATTTTTGCCATACAGAAAATAATCCTGCAGATTATCTTTGGTAATTTTACCCGGGATTTGCTAAAATAGTTGTACAAAAGGACAGAGACCCTGAAAAGAGGCTTTCCAGGGCCGGCAAGGAAGATACCCGGCGTATTGCCGATGTGGCAAAGCGTTATGGCATTTTCGTGACGAATATGGTTCAGGCCCAAAGTGGCAAAAAACAAACAGCCCGATGTTTGAAACGCATAGTGCTTTTTTGCAACCGGTTCCCGGAGATAAAGAATGACATGATGAAGTTTGCCCTGCCTCGTCGCTGGATTATATTCTTTCTGACATCGTCTCTCTTTGTTCTGTCTCAGTTTTACCGAGCATCCATTGCCGTTATCACACCGGATCTGACCAGGGATCTATCCTTGGACGCCGGCGGGTTGAGCATGATGTCCGCTGCTTTTTTTTATGCCTTTGCCCTGGCCCAGTTGCCCATTGGCATCTATCTTGACCGGATCGGCCCGCGTATCACCATGACGGTTTTATCTATGATTGGTGTCGCGGGTGCCCTTATCTTTGCCTGGGCCGATTCTCTGACTGCGCTGGTGTTCGGCCGCGCACTGCTTGGCCTGGGCATGGCCTGTAACCTCATGGGAAGCATGAAACTGCTGACCCTGTGGTTCAGCCCGCTGCACTTTGCCACCCTTTCGGCCATCATCGTATCCATTGGAACGGCCGGCAATATGGCCGCTACGTCCCCGCTGGTCCTGTGTGTTGAAAAAATCGGCTGGCGCTGGACGTTTGCAGGGACGGCGTTTTTAAATTTGTTATTGGTGATACTCTTTTTTCTTGTGGTGCGGGATTACCCGCAAAGGGGCGGGCACCGGGGGCGTCCGACGAATCTGCTGACAATACTGGCGGATTTTAAACAATTGTTTACCAAAAAGGATTACTGGCTTATTTCCGTAAGTACGTTCTGCCGATATGGCATCTACGCCGCTGTTCAAGTGCTCTGGGCCGGGCCCTACCTTATGAACGTACACGGGTTGTCGGCCATAAGCGCCGGCAACCTGATTCTTTTGCTGAATATCGGATTTGTCTGCACAGGGCCCGTCTGGGGGATACTTTCAGACCGGATTTTTAAAACCCGGAAGTGGATCATCATCCCAGGTCAATTCCTGCTGTCAGCCACTTTGCTGGCGCTTGCCTTTCTACCGGTGGGCACCAGCGTATTTCTGCTGGCCCTTATTTTTATTCTGTTCGGTGTCGTGGGAAGCACCGGGGGGTTGATGTACACCCATATCAAGGAAATAATGCCCCTTGAAAAGGCCGGGACAGCCATTACGGGTATTAATTTTTTTACCATGGTCGGGGCCGCTGCTTTTCTGCAGGGGCTGGGCCGCTATATGCAGTCCTTTTATTCGGACAACCCATTCGGGGCCGGGGCGTTTCAGGGGATATTCGTGTTTTGTGCCGTCTGTCTGCTGATGGTATCCGTTCTTTATGCCTGTACCCGGGACAGCATGGGACAATCCAGCAAATGATAAAAGAAACTTTTATTTCAGCGCTTCCATTCCGGAACTCAGGTCCCGGTACAGATCAAATTTTTCCAGAATAATCCGATCGTTTTCCGATTCAATGCCCGTGACCATACGGGCCACGACTTCGCCTACACCGGGTCCGAGCATGAACCCCTGCCCGCACATGCCGGTGGCGTGCAGCAACCCCTTGACCTCATTGTTCCAGCTTACAAGGGGCGATCCATCCGGGGTCGTGGGGTATAAACCGCGCCAGACCCTGCGGACCCGGATATTTTTCAGCCGGGGCATGAGGTTGACCATTC
>CAZFXX010000456.1:0-2145 GCA_964522985.1 uncultured Desulfobacteraceae bacterium | reverse complement strand
TCCACCACCAACCCACCGGGTTTGTCCTTATAGACACGATTTACCCTGGCGATGGCCTGCATCAGATTATGGCCCTTCATGGGTTTGTCTATATAAAGTGTGTGCATGGAAGGCACATCAAAGCCCGTGAGCCACATATCGCGGACAATAACCAGCCTGAGTTCATCCTCCGGGTCTTTCATCCGGTCGGCCAGCACCCGGCGTTGCTCTTTTGTCGTATAATGTTTGGCGATTTCAGGGCCGTCGGAAGATGCGGATGTCATGACCACCTTGATGACACCTTTTTTCAGGTTGTCGCTATGCCATCCCGGCCTAATATTGATGATTTCCTTACATAAATCAGCGGCAATTCGGCGGGACATGGCAACAATCATTGCCTTGCCCTCAGGGAAGATTTCCTGCCGCTGTTGGAAATGATCGACAATATCCCGAGCAACCTGTTTTACCCGGTTCTCACTTCCCACAAGCGCTTCCAGCTGCGTCCATTTTGCCTTGGCCTTTTGTGTTTCGGTAAGGTCGCCCTGATTAAGTTCGTCATCCACTTCGGCAACAAGCTTTTTGCCTTGTTCACTCAAGTTGATTTTCGCCAGTCTGCTTTCGTAATAGATCTTAACCGTTGCCCCGTCCTCAACAGCCTGGGCCACATCGTAAACATCCACATAATTTCCAAAAACGGCCGGGGTGTTCACGTCGGTGCTCTCAATGGGCGTTCCGGTAAAGCCGACATAGGTCGCCTTGGGCAGGGCATCGCGCAAATACTTGGCAAACCCGTATACAAGCTTTTTACCGATCACATTGCCATCTTTGTCCTTATCGTCTATGGTCTTGGCTTTAAAGCCGTAGTGGGTTCGGTGGGCTTCATCAGCAATGACAATGATATTTGTCCGCTCCGAAAGGGTGTCGTAAACATTTCCCTCCCCGGGCTGGAACTTTTGAATGGTGGTAAAAACCACCCCGCCCGATGCGACTTTGAGGAGTTCTTTTAAATGCCCCCGGTCTTCCGCCTGCACCGGTTCTTGGCGGAGCAGTTGCTTTGAGGCGGCAAAGGTATCGAATAACTGGTCGTCCAAGTCGTTTCGGTCGGTAATGACTAGGATGGTGGGGTTATCCATGGCAAGCACAATCTTGCCGGTGTAGAAAACCATGGATAGGGATTTTCCGCTTCCCTGGGTGTGCCATACAACTCCGCCCTTCCTGTCCCCCACGGCTTGGGAATCCACCCCGGCAAGGCCGTAGCTCGCGGGGTATTGCCTCAACTCAAGTACGCCTGGTATGTCTCTTTTGATTTCACGGTAGCCCGACGCCCGCAGGGTCGATTCCACGGCCCTGTTGACCGCGTAGTATTGGTGATAGGATGCGAGTTTCTTCATCGTCCGGACAGAGATAATCCCGGTTTCCTTGTCCTCTTTTTTGTTTTTTTCAAAAACAATGAAATGGCGGATGAGATCCAGCAGGGTTTTTTTGTCAAGCATGCCCTTGATCAAGGTTTCCAGCTGCCCGATGAGGGGTGAGGCTTCCACCTTGCCGTCCGCTGTTTTCCAGGCCATAAAGCGGGTGAATCCGGCGGAAATGGAACCGGCTTTGGCTTCCAGACCATCGGAAATAACCATGATGCCGTTATAGGTGAACAGGCCCGGGATGGCCTGCTTGTAGGTTTGAAGCTGTTTGAAGGCCGACTTTAAGGTGGCGTTTTCATCAACCGGGTTTTTTAGTTCGATGACCACCAGGGGCAGGCCGTTGATAAACAGGACCACATCCGGACGCTTGTTCACATTGTTTTCGATCACCGTGAACTGATTGGCCACCAAAAAATCATTGTTCTCCGGATTTTTGAAATCGACAAGCCAGACCAGCTCGCCCCGGCTGTGGCCGTTTTTCCGAAAGGTGACCTTGATGCCCTCGGTGAGCAGACGATGGAAGGCTTCGTTGTTGGCAATCAGTTCGGGGGAATTGAGCCGCTGAATCTGTTTGACGGCGTCTTCCCGGATATCCGCCGGGATGGTGGGGTTGATTCTGCCCACGGCGGCCTGCAGCCGCTCCAGGAGTAATACATCCTCAAAGGATTCCCGTTCCGGGGTTTCGCCATCCGGGGCGATGGACGGGGCGTAGATATACTGATAGCTACATTTTTCAAGCAGTTCGATA
>CAZFXX010000455.1:0-2156 GCA_964522985.1 uncultured Desulfobacteraceae bacterium | reverse complement strand
GTATCACCCATCGCGTATCGGGTACGGGGGTCATGGACGAAAAAGGAAAACGACCGATTCATGCGGTCAGCGTCATACTATGTAAATATCTGCTTTTATGTCCCGATCAGGAGCCGCCGGTCTCCGGCGAGTGGGTCAAGTACCACAGTTTTCCGGATGCAGCTCCCTATGCTGAAGGTTTCAGGAATACGGCAGAACAACCCATCGGCAAGGCTTTTTCCGGGAAACTGAATGATCTTAAAAATGCATGTATGGTCCTGGGAGGCCAGCCGGGAGAGGCTCCATACAGCTGCGACCTGGCCATCCGGTTTCCAGTACTTCCAAAAGTGAATTTGCTAATATTGTTCAACGACCAGGACGACGAGTTCCCGGCAGACTGTTCGATCTTGTTCGAGAAGCATGCCGATGCGTATCTGGATATGGAATGCCTGGCCATGTTGGGCATGGTGCTGGCAGGGTGGCTAAAAAATGGACCGGATTACAGTGATGGCAATATTTGATACCGCAAATATCAACATAAAGATAGACCTGATCAGACCTAAAAAGAAGAACAACGAACTAAATGATGGTGCAATAAAATGAACCACAAAAAATTTGATTCACAAAAATTACAAAAGCTAAACAATCCTCAACGATTGATTGATATACCGCCTGATTATATTCAGGGCAAACTGAATATAGGGGACTCTGACGTAATAGTTGAAATAGGTGCCGGAACTGCATTTTTCAGTATTGCTTTTCACCGGCAGCTTAAGGCTTCAACAACTTATGCCTGTGATATATCCGATATAATGATTGCCTGGATAAAAAAAAATGTGACGCCAATTCATCCAAATATAATTGCCATAAAAAACAGGGAAAATTCTGTACCGCTTGATAGCGGCTTTGCAGACCTGGTGTTTATGATAGTGCTGCATCATGAATTAGACAACCCGCCCATGATACTTGATGAATCATACAGGATTCTTAAGCCTGGCGGTAAAATTTTTATAGTTGATTGGAAAAAAGAAGATATGAACGAAGGTCCGCCCCCAAAAATCAGATATTTGCCTGAACAAATCAAGGATCAATTAATGAAATCACAATTTAATGATGTATGCATTTTCAATGAATTACCAAAGCACTCTCTCATTATCGGGAAAAAGGAGTAGAAAATGCAACTCTCGACCCTACACCTTCAAAAACTGTTCTCATCGGGCCTGTCAGTTGACATTTGTTATCATTTATCTTATTTATGCACCTAAATATTATGTGCCTAAATATTATAGGAGCAGTCCCAAGGATGATGCTATGGAACAAAAGAAAACAAATAGCCTGTCAGGAATGAATGATTTTCTTCCAAAATTTAAGGCGTTTTTGCCTGAGCAAGATGTTGAATTCATGATGGGATTTGCTAAGATGATGCTCCTGCTGCACCGGGTCGTTGTGGTAAGTGACGCCTATTTCCAGAATATGGATACGTCAAAGGGGCGGTTTCTTATCCTGACCAGACTGCTACTGTCAGACTCATCAGGCGGAGAGAGTATTTCCGACCTGCGGCCGTTTTATCCAATCTCTTATGCGGCCATGTCGGGAGTGCTCGACACTCTGGAAAAGGATGGCATGATTGAACGCTGCACCAATTCTGAAGACAGGCGTAAGGTAAACATTCGGCTCTCCAAAAAGGGGCGAAAATTCATCATCGATTTTTTCCCCGCCCATATGAAAAATGTCAAAAAGATCGGTTCGGGACTACAGGCGGATGAGGTTGCACAAATGTTTGGTTTTTTGAAAAAAATTATTCACGGCTTCGAAATACTCACCCTGTCACTGCCGGAAAAAAGCAGCACTGCGAGTGAAGGGAGGAAAGAAAAATGAGGAAAAATCGACCCGGCTGGCCCTTTCTGCTCTGGTTATTTGCGATCCTGCTTATTGCGGGCGGCTGCACATTAGGTCCCGATTACCGGACGCCGGATTTGGCAACAATACATGGCGACGAATGGCGTGGTGATCCGGACACGGGAGAGCGTACCTCCCTTTCTATGGACGCACCAGTCGCAGGCTGGTGGGAGCAGTTTGATGATCCAGCGCTGACAAGGCTTGTGGGCGAAGTGGTTGAGAAGAATCTTGATCTTGCCAAAGCCAGGGAACGCATTGTGGAGGTGGGTCTCAGGCGT
>CAZFXX010000454.1:0-2181 GCA_964522985.1 uncultured Desulfobacteraceae bacterium | reverse complement strand
GCAGCCAATAGGCACTGGCATTCAAACCGGCCCGTCTCATCGTTAGACTGATTTGCTGTCCGACCGTATTGGGCGTCAATGGCCGATACGGCGGGCACAGAGTTAAAAACAATCGGCGATGGTTTGTCGTGGGCCTGGCGCCGATGATGTAGGCAGCCACTGCCTTTACGGTATGCTCGGGGATGGGAAGCTCAAACGGATTGTTCCCTTTACGTACGGTTACGCGCAACAACTGTCGGCTAAAACCGATATCTTCCAAATGCAGTCGGCTGATCTCTTTGGGACGCAGCCCCATCGAGTAGGCCAGATGCACCATCGCATAGGTCCGGATACCGCTTGCCGAAGAAGGATTTAGGCTGGCAAAGAGATGCCGGACCTGTGCCGGACGTAAAAATTTGGGCGGCTTGGCTTGGGCATATTCACGCCGGCCGATCACCATGGGCGCAATATCGGTGGTCACTATCCGGCGCTCGCGGTACAGATAGCTTAAAAATCGCCGCAGATAGTTGCGGTAAACGTGGCGGGTGCCGCTGGTAAAATCTTTAAAAAATTCATTCCGGAACGCATCAACATGCTCGATCATCAATGATTGGAGTTGAATGCCGTTTTTTTGGCAATAGGCATCAAAAGCACATAACACGCGTCTGATTCGGTTTGCGGGGATACCCGATATCTGGTGGTATTTTTTCTGATAGAGAAAATAGTCCTCATAAATGACCGGCAAGGGGGGCAAGGCTTTGCGGACCTGTATCGGTTCGGCTATTTTTCCCTGGCCATAAAGATACCGTGACAGACCGCTGATGGCATGGGTCGCGGCTGATGGCCTGATTGTTTTAAAACGTTTGAGCGTATGGCGGGTAAAGATCTCATCCCAGCGGTATTTACTCGCTTTGATAAATAACAGGAATTGGCTCAACCTGCGTTTATAATCTCTTTGAGTACTTTGTCCATAAGCGTTGACGGCCATCCATTCGAGATAATCCTGGATCGTTTGTTCCAAGGTAACGAAAGTATCATTCATCATGAAGCCATCCGTTTTAATGATTTTTCGACAAGTCGGGCGATGGTCGTCGAGTTCTTTTCTGGTTTGTGATCGATTTGCTTTTTTGTTGCCGTTAAAACGGCCGTTTCAG
Source organism: uncultured Desulfobacteraceae bacterium (assembly GCA_964522985.1). GTDB lineage: Bacteria > Desulfobacterota > Desulfobacteria > Desulfobacterales > 4572-123 > 4572-123. Next base: position 1,048 of record CAZFXX010000454.1, on the reverse strand, counting down.
GTAGATCCAGCACTTGGAAAACGGTTCCGTCAAAAGCAATCAGATTTTTGTCAATCAGGCCATTTATGGCATTGATGTATTGGTCAAGATCCAACTGCAGCAGTGTACAGATGGCATCGTAGCTGTAAAAAGAGAGCCCATACCGATCTGAGACGATCACCAAAAACAGGTAGAGAAGTAGTTCCTTTTGCTGCAAGGCGGCTAAAAAACCATCGCAAACAAAACGATGCGGGATAAAGCTAAACCCACCATTGATACGCCTAATACGATCAGGGTTGAGGATTTTCTTCTTTATCATCACTGCCTTCTTTCTGATCAGCGTTAACCGTAGCCGCGGCGGGGAAAGGCCTCCACAATCTGGCCACCAACACCGCAAAAATGGCACACTGCCCCCATGAATTTACCCCAGATAGGGTTTTTTATACGGGTTAATATCTCCATAGCCCAATGGCACTGGGGTGTTGAAGTCGTATCATCCATATTTTTTAGGTTTTTTTGATTTTGGCCCTGTCTGCGGCGGTTTTCAGCTTCACGATGGGCCTTTTTACCCTTTTCGGTCTGGCGATATTTTCTTTGTGCCTCTCGGTGGTTTTTAAGTTTTGCCGCGCGACGGCATTCATCACAACAATATGCCTGTCCCCTCCAGCAGCTTCTGCAGATGCAAAATTGAAAATCACACCATCGACATTGAATCAGAATCAATAGCAACACCAGGCATACCTCCGGTCTTGCAAACAGCCGAAAGGTACAGTAGGATAGAAGTTTTGTTTGGGGCTTCCGGATGTTTGCGGCAGCTCTTGCATAAAGCCCGAAGTCGCCGCTTCGGGCTTTCTCATCTATCTGTTTGTAAGAATTACAGGTTGCTCGCAAAGACACAACCCATACTGCTCATTGATAGAACCATTGGGCATGCCGCCCCGAATTGGTGTGAAACGGTTGGTGGACCGAATAATAAGAATGATAAGGATTTTTAAATCTTTTGGAACTAAAGTGAATTAAACGGAGAATTAAACTCGCAACATAATAAAATCAACAACATAACTGCTAT
>CAZFXX010000453.1:0-2186 GCA_964522985.1 uncultured Desulfobacteraceae bacterium | reverse complement strand
GCCGCCTTTGAATGCGTCATCTCCATTGCCGTACCCACCGGCCCGGCATTGACCTATGAGGGCCGATGTGAAGGACTTATCGGTGAAGCATTGGCCGGAACCGGTGGCTTTGGCTATGATCCCCTGTTTTATGATCCGGCCTTGAATAAAACATTTGCACAAATGACGCCGGCTGAAAAAAACAACATCAGTCATCGCGGCAGGGCCTTTCAAGAATTAAAGGCTGAATTTAACAACGTACTGGTATGGATCACCCAGAACATGCCCCGGCAGGAAAAATTTACCTGCAGTGAATAGTATTTGAAATGTCCGGGAAATGTTTAAGCCGACGCTTAGATATTGAGCTATTTTTTAAACAAACATGCCCCCCAGGGGCCACAAGGAGAAATTCGATGCAATCAACCGCACAGGGAATGGATATTGCGCAAACACTGGGAAAAATCAGCACCATCGAAAAAGCGATGGCACTTTTCGAAAACAGACTGGACCCGGAAAACCAGGCCAAGATAAGACAGGTAAAACACGCTAAAGTTCTTGTTAAAATTGCAAACGCTATTGCCATGTGCGAACCGGACCAAATTTTTATCAACACCGGCTCTCCGGCCGACAAGCAGCGCGTTCGGGATTTGTGTATTGAAAACGGCGAGGAAAAAAAACTGCCCATGGATGGCCATACCATTCACTATGATCTCGCAAATGAGCAGGGCCGCATCATCGACCGGACGTATTACATCATCAATCCGGGTGAACACGTCAGCTCCCTGGCCAACAAAATGCAGCGCGCCCAGGCCATTGACGTTATTGAAAAAAATATGATGGGTATCATGCAGGGTAAAACCATGATCGTCGGTTTTTACATGCGGGGTCCTGTAGGGGCCCAAGCGTCAAACCCGGCCCTGGAAATCACCAGTTCCGCCTATGTTTCCCACAGCGCGGAAATTTTATACCGAAATTCATTTGCCGATTTTGATAAGGAAGTGGACCGCCTGGGACATTTTTTCTCCAATATCCACAGCGAAGGCTTAAACCGGCCCGAAGACCTGCCCGATGCCCGTGTATTCATGGACCGGGCCGATCAAACCACCTACAGCTTCAAGTGCACCTACGCCGGCAATACTCTTTTACTGAAAAAAGGCAACCATCGATTTGCCGTGGACAAGGCGGTCTATCAAAACCCGGGAAACGAACTGTCCGAACATATGTTTATTACCGGTATCGCCGGCCCCAACGGCCGGATTACCTGGTGTACCGGGGCCGCTCCCAGCGGCTGCGGCAAAACCACCACAGCCATGGCGGGCAATTATTTTGTCGGGGACGACCTGGCCCAGATGTGGCGGGCCAAAGACGGCACCATTCGCGCCATCAACCCCGAATGCGGTATATTCGGCATTGTGGAAGATGTGAATCAGGAAGGCGATCCCCAACTGATGAAGTTGCTGCGCAATCAGGGTACGGAAGTCATCTGGACCAATGTTCTCATCGACAAAAACGGCCTGCCCCACTGGACCGGCAACGGAGAAACGCCGCCCACAAAAGGGATTAATTTCCAGGGGGCCTGGGAAAAAGGCATGCTGGATTCAAACGGGAAAAAAGTGCCCATTTCCCATCCCAATGCCCGATGCACCCTGTCATCCGAAGCCCTGGCCATTTATTCCGAATCCGCCGAGGACCCCGCCGGTGTTGAAACCCGCATTGTGACCTACAGCGGGCGGGACAGTGACACCATGCCGCCGGTGTGGGCCGCCAAAAATGCCGACCAGGGGGTGGTGATCGGTGCCTGCATTGTTTCCGCCGCCACCGCCACCGAAGTTGGGGCCAGCGGCGTAAAACGCTCCCCCTGGGCCAATGCACCGTTTATTCCCGGCGCGCTGGGCGATTATATGGCGGCCCAGTTTAAATTTTTTAACCATGCCGATCTGGCCGAAGACAAAAAACCGGTTATGGCCGGGTTGAACTATTTTCTCACGGAAGGGGCCCGGGGCGGCGACTCCAAAAAACTGCTGGGGGAAAAAAGAGACGTGAAGGTATGGCTTTCATGGCTGGAGCGCAAAGTTCACAATGACGTTGAAACCATTGACACCCCCATCGGATATCTGCCCCGATATGAAGATTTAAAGGGTCTGTTCAAGGAACTCATCGACAAGGAATATCCCAAAGCCTTATATGACCGCCAGTTTTCCCTGTAT
>CAZFXX010000452.1:0-2187 GCA_964522985.1 uncultured Desulfobacteraceae bacterium | reverse complement strand
ATCATGCTGCCTGAATATTATAAGCTGCGGAGCTGGGACGAGCAAGGTGTTCCCGGATCCGATAAGCTTCAGGAACTGGGCCTGGAAACTTAGGGTGCCTGGGCCGCCCGCTGGCTGGCTCACGGCTGCCCTCCGGATGGATCATGCCGGAGTTAGCACGCGCTGCAAAAAACAAGCAGCGAAAATAGCCTGCTGGTTTTTTGCGGCGCTGTGGTTTCCGGATGGCAGCCAAAAAGGATTGAGAAAAGGTTGAGGTTTTTCTATGAGCACCTTTAGACATGTAATTATCGGAAACAGCGCTGCCGGCCTCAATGCGGCCAGAACGATTCGGGAGATCGACCAAACATCTAAGATCGTTATGCTTACGGCAGAAGATTGCCCGGCCTATTCACCGGTGGTACTGCCCTACCTGGTATCCGGAAAAATTCGGGAGCCACAGATGTATATCACCGACCGGGCGTTTTATGACCGGCACCAGATCGATCTGAGACTGGGCACAACGGCAGAAGGGATCGATACGGGCCAGCAGCAGGTGAACCTCCAGGATGGAACCCGTCTGGCCTATGACAGGTTGCTGATTGCCACGGGGGCATCAGCCCGGAAGTCGGCAATGGATACCGATGCGGTCAGGGAGAATATTTTTACCCTCCGCACCATGGCCGATGCCCGGGCAATTGTCAAGGCATCGGAGAAGGCCTCCGACGTGCTGATGATCGGCGCCGGACTCGTGGGGCTGGAAACGGGCCATGCATTTGAAAAAAAAGGTAAAAAGGTCACTGTCATTGCAAAATCCGATCATCTGCTGAGCCAAAATTCGGATGCCCGATGTGCCCGCATGATACGGGACAAAATCGAAACAAAGGGGGTCAGGTTTTTTTTTGGCCGTGATGTTGCGGAACTGTCGCGGACAAACGGCAGGATCCGCGTAACAACGGATCAACATGATGAATTCTTTGTAGACCTGATCGTAGTGGGTAAAGGCGTGGACCCGAACCTGAAGCTTGTAAAAGACACGGAAATTTCCACGGACCAGGGCATTAAGGTGAACCTGGCCATGCAGACCAGCGTGCCCGGCATCTATGCTGCCGGAGATGTGGCCCAGGCGCGCCATCTGCTCAGCGGAAAGTCAGCGATGTTCGGCAACTGGCCCAGCGCCTGCATCGAGGGTAAAATCGCCGGCAGCAACATGGCCGAGAAAAAGTACAATCTGGCCGGTGAAGTAGCCTATAACGTGCTGCCGGTGTTCGACTGCACAGCGGCGTTCCTGGAAAGACGGGATGCCGGAGATGACCAGACCCAGGTGTTGACGTACATCAATAAACGCAAATCGATCTACCGCAAAATCCTGGTCAAAAACAACCGCATCGTCGGCGCCGTCATGCTGGGTGCCTATCAGGATGCCGGAGTGGTTTTGTACCTGCTGAAAAAGCGTAAAAATATCGCCCGCATCAGGGACACCCTGGCCTCGGGCCGGGCCCTCTGGGGCAGTATGATGTCAAACAGGCGGTTTGGAGGATAGCAATACACTGAAACCCATTTTTTCTGCTGATAGTTTTCATTCTTGCGCCAAGGCACAAAGATAGAAATATATGCTTTGGCGTCTTGGCGTAAGGCAACATTTGACACTTAAAATGGGTTGTATTTTATTATTAGACTTTGCCGTGCCTGGTATCGCGCCATAAAAAAGCCGACAGGGTTCTGCCTGGGGCTCCTAATAAAAATTTTACTTTTCCCCCTTTTACCGGTCATTTTTTACACCTCTGTCACAGCAAAATTTCAAACTAAATTGCCATCATTGTATTTTTTTTTAACGTCAAAGTCAAAGCCAACAATTATTTATCTTTGGCGCCTACAAATATCCACAAGCGCTGTGATTTGGCCGCCCGTCATCGCTGGAACATTGAATCTGAGTTGCTGGTGGAAAAACGACAGGGCTATCAGTATAAACACTGCTTTTCATATGATTGGAATGTAATGAAGGGGTAACACTATTTGATGCAAATTGGACGGATGATAAATGTACTGGCCCAATATTCTGAAAGCCTTGTCCAACTGTTTATTGCACTTAATAAAACCTCGGGCTCTGCCCGAGCGACCCTAAAAGGTTCGACCGTTCCGGCGAGAACAGATCTACGAAAATCGCGATTGCGTAAAACCTTTTTGAACGTCCAACATCGAACATTGAAC